>CAZTJM010000028.1:0-8193 GCA_964613865.1 uncultured Limnohabitans sp.
TCTTTTGGGCAGTCGCTGGATGCTGACCATGCTTTCCTTCTGGCAGCAGGGGCAGAACCTAGGAGGATTGACTTTTAGATGTTTGGGATTCGGATATAAGCCGGCCGTTGCCGAACCGTAAAAAGTTGGGCTTAAGTAAATGATTGAGTCTCCAAATCGGTAAATTCAGTCTCCCCCAACGGCGAGTGACTTTTAAATGGGTGGAGGTGTGGTTGAAAATACTCAGTCTGGTTGAACCAGTTTTTTCTCTATAAAATGCGGATATCATGTCAAACGAGGGCAAAAAGTACTACAAGCAAGCGGAGCAAGAGGAGTTGTTGCTCGATTTCTACAACACTTTACTCAAAGGCAATTCGGAACCGTCGGTACATCAGCAAGAGAAGTTTTTGCTTCAACTGTTGAATACAAAAATTTCACAGCTTGAGCCTAAGACTGGACGGATTAAGGCAATAAACTACCTACTGCATATTCTGATCATGCTCTTTTCGGGAGTGACAACGGTGTTGCTCGGGCTAAAGCTGGATGGTAGTGCGGACCTGACGAGGGAGTTTAGCAACGCAGCGCTGATCGTGAGTGCGGCGATGACATTTTTAAGTGGCCTAGCCGTTTTCTGGGACATTGAGAACTACTGGATTCGAAACAAAATCATGTTGAACAAGCTCAAGGAGATTCGTTACGAATATGTGTTCTTTCTTACCGGAAATCACGAGCCTAAGTCCACTGAATTGCGGCCATTCTTGGAGCGGTTTCTTGTGAGTCTTGGGGATGAATATTGGGAGAAGTTTTTGAAAGATGTCAGAAAGGAGCCTGATAACCCTCCAACATCTACCAACAAGTAAAAATTGGCAGTTGTACTAGCAAATATTAAGTTTTATAGCCTTGTATATGGACACCTGCACTCGAGTTTCCTTGGTATTTTTGAAATTCACCAATTAACTAACTATGGGCAAAGTCAAAGTAATGAGTTATACCATCTCTCTGGACGGCTATGGGGCTGGACCGGAGCAAAGCCTGGATAAGCCCATGGGTTTGGGCGCCGAAAATCTCCACGACTGGCTGCGACAGACCAAGCGCTTTGCCCAGATGATCGGGCAGGAGGGAGGCTCGACCGGCGTGGACCATGACTTTGCGGAGAAGGGCTTCGAGAATCTTGGGGCTTGGATCATGGGCCGCAACATGTTTGGACCCATTCGCGGAGACTGGCCGGATGGAGACTGGAAAGGCTGGTGGGGCCCCAATCCACCCTACCATGTGCCGGTGTTTGTACTGACGCACCATGAGCGCGAGCCCTTGGTGATGGAGGGAGGCACAACTTTTTATTTTGTCACCGAAGGGATAGAATCAGCGCTTACCCAAGCGAAGGAGGCTGCAAATGGAAAGGATATTCGAATTGGCGGAGGGGCTGAGACTATTCGCCAGTTCCTGCAAGACGGACATATCGACGAGCTTCACTTGGCAGTCTCCCCGTTGTTTTTGGGCAAGGGTGAGAATTTGTTTACCGGAATAGACCTGCCTGCGTTAGGCTATGGGCGCGTGGAGCGCGTGGAGGGAGAGCATGCGACTCATATTCTGATTACCAAAGGATAGTAGGCGAGTTAAATAAATTTTTGCGGAGCGTTAAAAAAACAGAAAAGGGCAAATTGCTTTTTCCTTACGATAGCTCTTGCTACCTATACTCAAAAATTTCAGCCATGAGCAACTTGTCCTTTATCATGCCCTGTTTTATAGTCATGGATTTGTCAGATTCGATAGCATTCTATGTTGACAAACTTGGCTTTGAAATCCTGTACAGTGGCCCCGGAGATAGTCCCTATTGGGCCATAGTCGGCCGGGATTCCATCTCCATTATGCTCAAGGCGGTAGCGCCTGAGATCAGACCCATTCCGAATCCCAGTCGCCACGAATGGGCACCGTCGGATGCCTATATCTCCACTGCAGACCCCGATGCTATATTTGAAGAATACAAGTCCAAAGGCTTGATATTCCGAAAAAGTCTGCAAGACAACAGCGATGACATCCGTGGATTTGAGGTGGAAGACGCAGACGGCTACGTGCTTTTTTTTGGCAGACCAAATCTATAGGATCCGCTTTTGAAAACTCTTTTCCAATTACCGGAATGAATAGCTTTATCGACCGCTGGCAATAGTCTGATTTTTCCCTAGTTTTCACCAGTTCCTCTAAATCCACAATAGCCATGAAATCCCTATTCCCCCTTTTCCTGTTTCTCCTTTTTGCAAGTATTTCAGCCCAAGCTCAAACGCTTGTCGACGTCAGCGGCAAATGGAACTTGACCGTGGAAACCGACGCAGGCAGTGGCACGCCGACCTTTTTGTTGAAGCAGGAGGGGGAGAAAATCACCGGCACCTACAGCGGTCAGTTGGGAGAGGCGCCGCTTAGCGGGACGATCAAGGGGGATGTCATCCACATAGAATTCGACATCCAGGGAAACAAAATCACCTACGACGGCAAGGCCACATCCCGGGAAATGGAAGGTAAAGTCAACTTGGCCGAAATGGCGAGGGGAACTTTCAGGGGAAAGAAAGAGTAGCAGGACAGTTTTTAGTGATTAGTGACGAGTGATCTGTTTGTAATCTGAGACTGCCTACTGTGACTACCCTACTGGCCACTGCCAGAGGGAAAAGTTCCCAACTCCTCGATTTGGTATCCCTCGGGGTAGCTCGGCCGTTTTCTGGTTGTCCCCAGGACGGGTTCTTTGGGTTCTCGGCTGATCCGGTGGAAAAAAGCATGGACAGCCAGCCCTTTCCGCGCTATCCATTTTCGCAGGCGGGAGACATTCCGGATGTGTAGCGCTTCCCGCAGGGGATCGTCCAGCAAGGCAAAGACGAAGGGGCGACCCAAACCAAAGAGCCATTTGGGCACATAGAAGCCCAGCATCAGATCGATGGTTTTGTCGGCGATTTCGCGGTTGCTGGGAGCAAATCGAAAATGCTCCCGCTCGTAGCGGATGTTGTATTCCTCAAATTCCTGTAAGGTCTGGGGCACATCCTTCAGATTCATCCGTCGGCCCAATTCCAGGTAGTTTTTGAAAATTCCCTGTTTCTCGATTTCCGTCATGGGCCGGTAGGCATACTTTTCTATCCAACGGATAGGCTCGAAAATGAAGGTGGAAAGCACGTAGAGAAAATCGGCGTTGGAGATGTCAAAGCGTCTGTGCATGGAGTTCATCCGCCGGATGGCCCTCTTTCCACGAAGACTGTTCATGCCATGCTCCAAGATTTCAAACAAGATGAGTTCGGTGTCATCGTAGCGTTTTCTGGGTCGCTGCACAAATTCGCCGGTATCAGCGAGCAAGCCTGAAATCGAAGGAACAGCAAAAGTCCTAAACAGCGCAAACTCCAGCGAGCGCTCCAAGTCCCAAGGGAAAACGTGGCAACTCAGCAGAAAAGAAATTCTTTCATGGTCTGTTTCTGGATTCAGCGATTGGATCTGAGCTGAAAAAGGTTTCATAGTCACGAAAAATTGGAAAGCTGTAATTTACTGGCTCGTCTGATCTTTTGTGCGTCCTCTCTGGTTTTTTCCTTATTTTCAGGGAAATCAAACCCAAAAACCATGAAAAAAATCCTGTTTGCCCTCCTGTTTCTAAGTGCGCAGTTCACCTTCGGCCA
Source organism: uncultured Limnohabitans sp. (assembly GCA_964613865.1). Classification (GTDB taxonomy): domain Bacteria; phylum Bacteroidota; class Bacteroidia; order Cytophagales; family Cyclobacteriaceae; genus Algoriphagus. Next base: position 3,627 of record CAZTJM010000028.1, read on the forward strand.
AGCTGAGAAGGAAGTGGACGCTGCGGTGAAGCAAATGCAGGCGGCTTTTTTGGCCGAAGATGCGGCCACCTTGAAAACCCTGACTTCCGAAGACCTGAGCTATGGGCACTCCAGTGGCACGATAGAGAATCAGGCGCAATTTTTAGCTGTTTTTGAATCAAAAAAGACCGACTACCAGAAGTGGAATATCTCTGACCAAACGATCAACATGCACGGCAAGGATATCGCGATGGTACGGCATAACATCTATGCGGAATTTGCCGAAGCCGGAAAGGTAAACTCCCTCAAACTAGGCCTGTTGATGGTTTGGGTAAAAGAAAAGGGAAGCTGGAAATTGTTGGCAAGACAGGCGTACAGAACTCCGCAAGCTTAGGATTCTTTTAAAAATCCCCCTAACCCCCTTGTTAAAAGGGGGAGGGGGGATTTATCCAAAGCTGTAAACTGATACTAGTACTTGACTCTTACCTAAAACTCAATCCTGTAGCTCAGCAAAGGAATCATAGGTGACTGGTAAGCCGTTTCGATCTCTCCGGACATGGGCTCAAAGTAGCTTCCGTAGATATTTTTCCGATTGGTCAGGTTCTGAACGTCGAGGGCCAAGGTGCTGGTAGATTTGGGCCGGTTCCATTTCAGACTGACCCGAAGATCCGTGCGGAAATAGGCCGGATTTTGCTCCTCAAAAGCCCGGCTTTCATCATAAACCGTCTCATTATCTGCTATCGACTGCTCCAGATCTATCGGCGTGGCGCGCAGGCCTCCACCGTAAATGCTGCGAAGATTGATGCCCAGCATGCGGTTTTTCTTCAGCTGGTATTCTTTGCCTGCGGTCAGCGTCAGGTTCGCATTGCCGTTGTAGAGGGTATTTCTCCACTTGTTTTCCTCGGTTTTGTAGAGGGAATTGTACAGCGACGCGGAAAGGAGAAAGTATAGATTCCGATGGGTAAACTGCTCCAAGGTAAACTCCGCCCCATAGTTTTTGCCAAAGCCTTTGTTAACCAAGGGATCGGTCATGTAGGTCCATTGTTGGTTGATGATGGAGTAGGTCTCTGTCTCTCCCGGCTTCACAGGGATGTCAAACAAGCGCTGATAATAGCCCTCGACCTTCATGCGCAGGTAGGGATTCAGTTGGCGATCGTAGCCCAGCACCAAATGATGCGATTTGCTCAGGCCAAGGTCTTCGTTGGGTTTGATGATTTGGCCGTTTTCCTCCTGCTCCGCAAAGTACGTACCCAAGGGCTGCACTTGGCTGTGGAGACCATAACCCAGGCTCAGACGCTGCTTTTCGTCCAATTCAAAGGATGCGCTGAAGCGTGGCTCGAGAGATTTGGAATTGTTGAGCAGCAGCTGCAGGTAGTGAAGACCCACATTGAAGGTCAGACGCTCACTTGCCCGATAGTTGAGTTGGGAGAAAGCCTGGATGCTCTGGGAATTGCCTTTGGAATTGATGTGCGTTTCCATCGCGTCGCTGTCTTCGTCATAGCCATTTTCCCGAAGGTTGTAGTAGAGTTGGTTGAAATACAGTCCGCTTCGGAGGTTTGCTCTTGGAGAAAGTTTTGAATTCAAGACGGTATTGACAGTCACCTTGGAATTGCCAAAGTTTTCATAGCCCCGCTCCTGATCCTTGTACTCGTTGTCCAGGCGACTGTATTCATCGCCTATCTCATGCCCCGAGGCGAGGACGGTTGCCTGGAGAAAATTGGACTTATTCAGGATGTAGGAATATTTGATGCCCGCTGCTCCGGTGTTGGAAAAATAGTTTGAGCTATAGCGGTCTCCCTCGCTTTCCCAGATCAGAGAATCTCGATCTGCGGAGCTGTTTTGGTCGCTTAGTCCCCCAAATCCAAAGACGCTAAAGCTACTCTTTTTTCCGGCAGGCAGGTATAAGTTAAAGGACAGGTCCTGGAAGTTGGTCACAAAATCTCCCAAGGGCACACCCAGTTGGGATAGAATGGACAGGGTGGAATATCGATAGTTGACCAAGTAAGAACCTTTATACCCCTTGGCAATCGGGCCTTCTGCAGCGATATCTGTCCCGAGGAAACCCGCCTGAAAGGTAAATTCCCGGTTTTCGTTATTGCCCTTTCTCAGGCTCAGATCAAAGACTCCCGACATGGCATTGCCATATTCCGCTGGAAAGGCCCCGGTGATAAAGTCCGAATTAGCCAGAAGCTGGGCGCTGAGGATGGAAACGCCTCCCCCTGAGGTACCTGGATTGACAAAGTGATTGGGATTGGGGATGTCAATGCCTTCCATTCGCCAAAGTAATCCATTGGGGCTATTGCCGCGAATGGAGATGTTGTTGTTGCCGTCGTCGGTGCTGACGACACCCGAAAAGGATTGAGCCATTCGCCCGGGATCGTTGACTGCCGCAGCAAATTTGCGGGTTTCCTCCACGGAGAATGTCCTACCGCTGACAGTCACCATATCGTTGACGGTCCGCTCTTTTTCTGCTCCCATGACCACCACTTCATCCAGTTGGCCAAATTCTTCCTCGATCGTGACAGCCAGGACAACCTCCTTACCGGAATTGACCAGGACATTTGGCAGGATGAGATCCTTATATCCCACAAAGCTGACTCTAAGGGTATGGTTGCCCAAAGGTACCTGTTGGATTTTGAAGTCCCCGTTTGCGTCTGTGGCAGTTCCCATCAACGGGTCGGTGTTAAGGACAGTCACCGTAGCGCCGGGAATCGGAATTTGGCTGACCTGGTCGACTACCCTTCCCCTTACAGTTTGGGTTAGATTTTGGGCGTGGAGGGGATTGATTGCAAAGCAAAAAATCACCAAAAGGAGTTTACTAAGCGAATTCATAGTGTTGGTTTAGGTTAGGGAATGTAGAGTTGGGAAAAGACAAGGCGGTGCCAGGCGGCCGACTGTGAGGTAATCGACCGCTGGAGTTTGAACCAGGAAAGTCAGCGTAGATTATTCGTCAATTCTTCCAATAGGAAATCTGGAACTTAGAAGTTGGGCTTGTTTCCCCATCTGCCACCGCCTACGAAGAACCCGAGGGTAAAGCCGAAATACTCGTTTGTGGCCTTGCCGATCACTTCCCCGTTGACGTTTTGGAGATTGCTGGAGGGCACGAAGTTGTATTCAACGCCGATCCGGAATTTGTTCAACTCCACTCCCGCCCGCGCCATTGGTGCCCAGGCAAAAGAAGCCTCGAGATTATTTGCGTCCTCGATGTTGTCGCCCTCGACCTCGATGTTGCTCAGGGCATAGTATCCAAATCCGGCTCCAACGTAAGGGGCTACTTTTCCTTTCCCGTAGTTGAAGTAATAGTTGGCGGTGCCGGAGACGGATAGGTTGGCGGAAAGCTCACCCTCGTAGTCATCGGGGATTTCGTAGTAGGTGACGTCCTTGGCCATGCCGGTCACGCCCATTCTCAGGCCGACGGCAAGGTTGTCCAAGACGAGGATCTGGGGCTCAAGATGTACCAAAGCACCGATACCGCCGTCATTTGGAGCAGCAAAGCCGAGGTCCATTTGGTATCTGAATTTGCCTGCTGTTTGAGAATAGGCGGTTTGCATTAGGAGCAAGGCGAAGACGAGGCTGAGTAGTTTTTTCATTTTGGTGTCTGTTTTTGATGTTCTGTTTTTCCATTCCCAGGGGAAAAGAAAGAGTTGGTTTAGCTTTCGTTTATAGGACAATCAATCAGGGTTTTACCCCTACTTGGCTTTGAATATTTTTTTGAAAATATTTAACCACAAAGGTTCACAAAGAATTAACGGGGGGGCGAAACTTTGACAGGCACTTCAATCCATTATCTCTTGGAGACCTCTTTGAGAACAAAGAGGAAAAAAGCTTTAGCTTTTTACTTTGTGCCCTTGAAAAGGTTTAATTGCGAAACGTCCAATTAGAGTCCTTTCGCCGCCTCCAGTTTCAAATCCAACTTCCCCTTAGCGGTCTCCGTGGTTAAATCCTTTTTCGGTTTTATTCCTTACAGGAATCGAAATCCGGCTTTGAAGCCCCACCAGAATTGGCTTCCCAAGTCTTCAGGGTGGTAGACGTCATTATGGATTTTTGTATTGGTGTAGGTGAAGAGCTCCGGATGGAAGGCGTAGGAGGTGTCATACACCCTGAAGTTTGCCGTGGGGCCAGCGAAGATTGCGAAGTTTTTGGTCGCTTTGAATTCCGCACCGATGTAGCCTCGGTTGATCAGGTTGAGTGCATGCACTCCACCCTGGCTCAATTGCTCAGAGTTGATTTCGATATTGAGGTACGTTTTCTTGCCCAATTTGGGTGAGGTTCCCAGTCCATATCCGAAGGACCAAGTCACTTGCTCATTCGATTCAGGCCGGAGACCCGCGAAGAAAATGTTGTAAAATTCACGCTTGCCGGTGCGGAAAGCCAAGTTGAAGGGAAGAACCTCGTTGACGCTGAGTTCGATGCTGTGGTATCCTGCTCTCACAAAGCTGAAAAGTCCCACGGGAACACCATTGATGCTATCGGAATAATTGAATACGCCGAGCTGAAATCCATCGACTTTGTTGGCGAAGTTGACTGCGCCGACTTGGGAACCCTTGACCTCACGAGCCGCGAAATTCAGCACACCAGCGACCTGGGT
>CAZTJM010000028.1:8293-37671 GCA_964613865.1 uncultured Limnohabitans sp.
CTCGGTTGATGTTGAACAAGCCCGCCATTTCGAGTTTTCTGGTTCCCGCGGAATAGCCTCCCAAGAGGTTGAAAGAATAGTCGTTGACCATATTTCCGGAATACATGCCGTTGGTGCCGACATAGGGTACAAAGGAAAATTGAAAACCGATGGAAGTCGTGTCGCTCAGGTCTTTACCAAAAGGATCAAATCGAAAAGGATCGGGTTTCTGGAAAGCCAAAGGCTTTTGGTTTGTGCTCATGCTGTCCGATTGGGTTTGGAATGCATGGGCTTCCAGTCCGACTAGTGAGAAGAACAGGAACCCCGTGAAGATTTTGTGAATCGTATTCATGATCTGGTTTAGTTTCGTCTATAGGACAAGCGAAAGCAGATCTACCCCTATTCTCAAGGGAAAAAATTTTTGCGAAGGACGTTTTAAAGTACTCAGACCAGTCGTAAGCCTAAGGCCCACCGGAACTTTGCAAACTTTGTAACCTGCCAACTTAATTGCCTCTGAAGAGATGGATGCTGGCACGATCTGAGGGGAAATTATTTTTTTTCATTTACTTAACAAATGTGAATCTAATTATTACTTTTACTTTTGTTAAGTAAATAAATCCTACATGGCACAACATTCATTGGGCGAATTTGAAGAACTGGTATTGCTGATGGTGGCGGCGCTCCACGACGAAGCCTATGGCGTATCGATCCTCTCCGGACTGGAGAAGGAACTTGGAAAATCACTGAACATCAGCGCAGTACATGTTGCGCTGAAACGAATGGAAGAGAAGGATTTTGTGAAGTCAAGATTTGGGGGAATCACAGAGGATAGAGGAGGCAGACGCAAAAAGTACTACGTCATCACTGCCTTGGGCAAGCGGGTTCTGGATGAGCAGTTTGCTTTGAGAAGCAATATTTATAACCGGATTCCCAAAATCTCCTTTGGCTGATGCAACCTCCACGAAAGGCGCTTGCTTTCCTCCGGTGGTTTTGTCGGGAGGATTACCTTGAGGAAATCGAGGGGGATTTGATGGAGGTTTTTGCCAGTGAGGTGAAGGATTCTCCGAGCAAGGCCAAGTGGAAATTTTCTTGGAGCGTGCTCAAATATTTCAGACCGGGGTTTATTAAGAAAATGGGAGTATTTGAACCAAGAAATAATTATGGTATGTATCGCAACTATCTAAAAGTTTCCTTTCGGGTTTTTAACCGGGAAAGGATGTACAGCCTGATCAATGTCTTTGGGCTGGCACTGGGATTTACCTGCTGCCTCCTGATCTTCCTCTTTATCAAAGATGAGCTCAGCTATGACAAATTTCATAAGGACAACGATCAGATCTATCGCGTCGCCTCTGCTTACATGAGACAGGGAAAGTGGGAACCCTATGGCTCAAACTCTTGGAGAACCGCCGATCTGATCAAGGCTAATTTTGGAGAAGTCCAGCAATTGATAAGAATAAGAGATGACTCGGAGGTCTTTGTGTATGAAGAAAAGCAAATTATTGAGCGGAAAATTGCCTATGTGGAGGAAAACTTTCTGGAGGTTTTCAATTTCCCACTGATCGAAGGCAATCCAACCCAAGCTTTGAAAGGCCCAAACAAAGTGGTGATCTCTGAGTCTGCAGCCGCCAGATACTTTGGAAATAATCCGGCAATCGGGAAAATATTTGATGCAGGAGACGGGGCTTTTCAACTTGAGGTAAGCGCGGTCATGAAAGACATGCCGGCTAACTCGCATTTTCATTTCGATTTTTTGATTTCCGGAGAAACCCAACGTCAGGTGTCTCCAGAAAGCCTATTTACCAATGTGGGATGGGACTCACAGTACGTTTACATCAAAGTAGAACCCGGAACGGATCCTGCTGCAATTGATGCCCGATTTCCTGACTTTATCAATGACAACCTCGATCCGTTCAACAGTAGCAATTTCAAGCTGTTTCTGCAGCCACTCACCTCCATTCACCTTGAATCGGACACCGGCTTGGAACTCGAGCCGAATGGCAGCCTCAAAAACGTCTACATCTTCTCAGTGATTGCGATTTTCATCCTTGCCATTGCCTGTGTCAACTACATGAACCTGACTACTGCCCGCTCGCTGCGCAGGGCAAAAGAGGTTGGCATGCGGAAGGTCTTGGGAGCAAAGCGCTTCGATTTGATCAATCAGTTTTTGACCGAGTCCTTCATGATGACCTTCCTTGCGATATTGCTTGCGGGTGGGATTTCGGTGTCGGTTTTGGAGCTGTTCAACCAGTTTGCGGGTAAAGAGTTTTCCGCAGATCTGCTTTTCCAGCCAGAGATCCTTCTGGTCATATTTTTGGCGTTTGTCATGATTGCAATGGTTTCAGGTTCATATCCTTCTCTGGTCCTGTCTGCCTTCAGACCACTCAACAGCATGAAAGGTGCGGAAAAAACAGGCAAGTCCGGGTTTGTATTCAGAAAGGGATTGGTGGTTCTTCAGTTTATCATCTCAATGGGCCTGATCGCTGCTTCGATGATTGTCTTCCGACAGTGGGAATACCTAAAAACCAAAGAATTGGGGATCAATCAGGAAATGATGGTGACCATTCCGCTTCAGACCATGGAACGAAGTCAGTTGGAGGTCTTTAAGAATGAGCTTTTCAAAAAAGCATCGATTAAAAGTGCGGGAACCTCCAACATGATGTTACCTGGATGGATCTTCAACAGTACTCCCTACAAAGCACAGGATGAAGTCGTGGATGCGGAAGCGGGAAAGAGCATGAAAATCATCCGGGTGGACATGGATTTCCTATCCACCATTGAAGCTGATTTAATTGATGGCAGGAATTTCAGCAGGGAATTTCCCGCAGACTCCAGTGCCTCGGTCATCCTGAATGAATCCGCAGTCGCGCAACTCGAATGGAAAGATCCAGTCGGAAAATGGATAGAACTGGGAAACGGGCAGCAGTATACGGTGGTCGGAGTGGTAAAAGATTTTCATTTTGAATCCCTGCACCGAGAGATCCCCCCTACTATCTTCATCTTTTCCCCAGATTTTCTCAACTACGCATATGTCAGGATCGACGGTCAAGACGTGCAATCGAGCATAGCACACATTGGCGAGGTCTATTCGGCATTTGTCACCAATAGGGACTTCAGTTATTCCTTTATGAATGAAGACATCGCCCAGCAATATGAAGCTGAGGAAAAATTCGCCTACATCTTTTCCATCTTCACGGTGCTGGCAATTGTGATTGCTTGCCTGGGCACTTTTGGCCTCATCTCTTTCTCTGCGGAGCAAAAGCAAAAAGAGATCGGCATCCGAAAAGTACTGGGCGCCTCGGCGGGACAGGTGACCTATCTCCTGATCAGAGAGTTCCTTATTTTACTTCTGGTTGCCAGCCTCATTGTGTGGCCGTTGACCTGGTACCTGGCAAATAACTGGGTGGGAAGTTTTGTGTATCACACCCAGGTTGGGATTCAGCCTTTTGTGATTGCAACCATCCTTGCGATGTTTATCGTCCTCCTGACTATTGGCTTTAGAGCTTTGAAGGCAGCATTGGCTAATCCGGTAGAAAGCCTCAGGTCTGAATAAAGATTCCATGAAAACCTCTCCACCCAAACGTCCGCTTCAATTCCTCCGCTGGTTTTGCCGGGAGGATTACCTCGAGGAGATCGAGGGGGATCTTATCGAGGTTTTTGGCAAAGAGATAGAAGGTTCTCCGAGCAAGGCGAAGTGGAAATTCACCTGGAGTGTGACCCGTCCGTTTCTTAAGGGATTTGGAAACTTTCAACTTCAGCTACTCAACTACTTTAAAAAAACCTCACCCCGGCCCTGACGCCAAACCATAGCTGGCTGGCGAGATCTTCTACCGGGTAGATTTTTTCAGAGAGAATCTTGGGTTCGGCGTAGGTGAAAGTCTCTGGGTGATCAGTGTAGGAATTGTCGTAAACCCGCCAGTTCAAGCTCGGTCCGGCATAGAGTCCGAAGCCTCTGGCCATTTGCCAATCAAAACCCAGATACGCCCGGTTGATCAGGTTCACTGCGGCGACATTGCCTTTGTTCATCTGTTGGGAACTGAACTCGATGTTCAGGTACGTTTTCCTTCCAAGTCTGGGAGAAAAGCCAATCCCATAGCCAAAAGCCCAAGTGGTGGAGTCTGCCTGTTCAGGCCTCATTCCTGCAAAAATCATGTTGTAGAAGGCCCTGGTCCCCGTGCGCAGGGAGATGTTCAAAGCCATCATCTCATCAGCCCCGATTTCTACTTTGTGGTATCCTTTTCTGACAAAGCTGATTAGGCCGACAGGAGCTCCTGTAGTGCTGTCCGAGTAGTTGAACAGGCCGACTTGGGAACCGGTCACATTTCGTGCTATATTCAAAATCCCACTGATTTGCGCCCCTTTGACATCCCGATGGGTGTAGTTGGCAATGCCGGCGATCTGTGTTCCCGATACATTTTTTGTTGCGAGGTTAAGTAGCCCCGCCAGCTGAAATCCTTTTACTTCCCCCGTGGTAAAATTGCTGAGTCCGGCGATTTGTGCTGCTTTTACGGAGTCCATTGCAGAGTTGACCAAGCCTGCCAATTGCAGGCCTCTGACCTGACCCCCGACTTGGTTAAACAAACCGGCGATCTGTACCACTCCAGCATCGCCTTTGTTGATGTTGAACAAGCCGCCCAGCTCGGCTTTTTCAGTTCCTCCCGAAAAGCCCCCCAGCATATTCAAGGAGTAGTCGTTGATGACGCTCCCGGATATCTTCCGATTGGTCCCGACAAAGGGAACTACCGAAAACTGAAAGCCCCGGTGGATGGTGTCGGTCACGTTTTCGAGGTTGGTGACACCCACCGAGTTTTTGGTCCAAAGCCAGAAATTCTTCATCGGCTCGGCGATGCTCTTGCCGAGGTCTTCGGATTTTAGCAGGATTTTCTGAAACGAATTGGTCGAGTTATCCAAAAATAGTGTGTCAGCATAGTCTTTCTTGTTAACAACAAGTTCAAAATTCTCCTCAGCGGGATTTTTCACTTCAAACTGAAAGTAACCATACTCATCTGTGGTCGAGGATTTCAGGGTAATCGGATCGTAAACCGTTGCGTCGCGGATACCTTTTCCGCTTTCATCCACCACATAGCCGCTGATCGTGATTTCCTTGGAAGACTCCGGCTTCGGTGTCAGGATCACATAGACACCTTTTGATTTTAGCTGCACATTGCCCTCGAAGACTACTTCCAAAATCTCACGAAGTGGCCTGTCGGAAAAAGTGCCGGATACACTTCTTGTTACATCCAGTGCGGAGGGGCTGTAGGAAAAGACGCATCCCGCATCCTGGGAAAGCCGCTTCAAAAACAAATCCAGGCGTTCGTCCTCAGCGGAGAAAGTCACCTTTCGCTCCAAAATGGGCGTAGTCTGGCTTTGGCCTTGCTTCAAAAAAAGGAAAAATGCCAGCGTAAAAAGTAGGAGTCTGTTCATAATTCTGATGCTGCGGATTTAGTAACAGCCCTCGCCGCTCAAGGTGATTTCGTCGCCGTTTTCACTGACGTCCAGTCCCATGGTTTCCGACAAAATAGAGATGATCGTTTCCAATTCTTCATTGTCAAACTCTACGGTAATCTTGCAGGTCTCGATACCACCCAAAAGGATGATTTTTTGCCCATACATTTCGCTGATTCGATCGACTACCGTCTGGAGATTTTCTTCGGTAAACTGGAAAGAACGGGTCTTAAAAGCGACTACGTTGGTGTCGGAAACGGTCTTGTTGTAGGAGCCTGAGGCTTTGTCGTAGGTTCCTTTTTCTCCGGCTTGGAGGAGAATGCCTTCGTCGGTTTTGCTGTAAAACTTTACGGCTCCCTCCAGGACGGAGACTTCCACCTGCTGCCCGTCAGGATAGGCTTTCACATGAAATACCGTCCCGATATCACGTATGAGTAGGTTTTCTGCCTCCACGGTCCATTGTATGTCCTTTTCCTTGCCTATACTGATGGTCGCTTCGCCCTTGAGCTGTATGGTCCCTGTTTTTTTGCGGGCATTGTAGTCTACCTTGATCTCTGATTCCTTGTTCATTGAGATCTCAGTCTGGTCCGGGAGGGTTTGGGTCAAAACTTCATTTTCACTCAGGTAGACATACTCGTCTCCGGGCACAAGATTCCAATAGAAAATGTAGGAGACGACCGCCAAGAGAGCCAGTCCAGCCGCCACTTTCCACAATGGAGAGAAGAGTGTTCGTTGGGTAGCCCTTCCCGTCTTGAGCTTAGGCGCCACCTTGGTCCACGCCTTTTGCGGGTCAAAACTGTGGCCGGACGGCAGCTGTGCTTTTTCGTAAATGAGCTGGGAGTGCTCCAAAAAGCGCTGGTTTTCAGAACTTTGTTCTCTCCATTCATCCACGAGCTGCTCCTCTTGGGCGGTAGCCTCGCCAAGGATATACTTCACTACCAGATCTTCTATATGTTCCCTTTCCTGCTCGCTCATAGTTCCAATAATCCCCTCATCAGGATAATAATTAAGGGTAGATAGTCTTTTAACTGCTCCCGCATGATCTTCAGTGCCTTGCCCATTTGATTTTCGACGGTTTTCACCGAAAGGCCCAGCTGTTCGGCAATCTCCTTGTACTTGAGCTCTTCGAATCGACTCATCTGGAAGATCAGCCTACACTGTTCAGGCAGACAGCCCATGGCTTCCTGGATTTTTTCCTCCAGCTCCTGCTTCATCGCTATCCGGTCGGAGGCTTCGGACTGGGGTTCGCCATCCATAGCGACTTGGCTGGCGTGGAGTTGCCTTACTTTTTGCCGTTTGAGCTCGTTCAGGCAGGCATTTCTAACGCTCCGAAAGAGGTAGGCCTTTAGGGAGGTGTCGATGGAGATGCTTTCCCTTTTCTCCCAAAAGCCGATAAAGGAAGCCTGGACCACCTCCTCGGCATCCTCTGGATCCCTGAGATACGATACTGCAAAACGGCATAGAGTAGAATAGTAGGTGTTGAACAGCATCTCAAACGAAGCGATGTCTCCGGAACGAATGGCAAAAAAAACCGACTGATCTGTGGCCTGCATGAAAAACGGATGCTTTCGCGCAAGTTAAGACTTTGGTTCTTTTTTGGAAATGACAACTGAAAGGCTTGATACCCCTATGTCGGAAGAAATATTTTCGGCGCTATTCTTCAAAAAAGTAGATAACCAGCATTTTGGCGGAAGTGGAGCCTCTGTTCACTGGATTGTGCTCGATGCGTCCGTCAAAAAGAAGGGAGTCTCCCTGTCGAAGCTCGATCGTCTGATCCCGAAATATATACGTCACCGTACCCTCGATGAGGTATTTGTACTCAAATGCTTCGGTCTGGACGTACTCCCGCTCCGATCCGGATTGGATCTCCAGTAGCACGATGTCGATGGTGCAGGCGTTGAATTTTTTGGTGAAAATCCTCGAATACTGGTAGCCGGAGGCAGGTTCCTTCTCAAACTTCACGTACTGATCGCTGCGCTGCACGAGAATCTTGCCTTCCTTTCCATAGAAGTTGAGATCGTTGAAAAAATCGTCCAAATCAGTCTCCAGCGCCTTTACGATCTGGATCAATACCAGGAGCGAAGGGATGGTCCGACCGTTTTCGATTTGGGAGATCAGTCCCTTGGTCACTCCGGCTCGGTCTGCTACCTCCTGTAGGGTGAGGTTTTTTTCCTTCCTGACACTTTTGATCTTATTGCTGATCTGTACGATGACTTCTAACTCCATTTACTGAGGGTGGGGATAAATTTGGGGCAAACTAAGGAAATTGCCCGGAGTATCCTTGGCTGATGGGGCAAATGCCTCCGGCAGCTTCAAGCCCGCCGGATAGTCCAAGAGAAATGTGCTGGGGTGGACGGATCAGCTTGGCATCGCCTCGACGATTTCCTCTCCCAAACCCAAGGAGAGAGTCATTCCATTGCCTCCGAGGCCGTTGACGATGGTGGTGGTGTCGTCGATTTGCTTCACGAATTCGGTGGCACCGTTGCTCATTTTGGGATAGATCCCATGCCAGGTCGACGCAATCTGCCAGTCCTTAAACTGGGCGAAGCGACCGAGAAAGCCCAAAATCATATCGTTGACCGGCACAAAGTCGAAGGGCGAGGGGTTGGGTCCGTACTCGTGGCTGTCACCTACGGTAAGCTCCCCTTGTCCGTTTTGGCAAACCATCACGTGAATGCCCCACTGGATCAATTCGGGAAACAGGTCTTGGTATTCCCTACGGAGCAGCTCGAGGGACGGTGCCACCTGAAAGCCTTTGTAGTGGATGAAGCTGAGTCCAGCGCAAAGTGGCGGCCCCATGCGCCAATTGTTGGGCTGCTGCACCAGGCGCATCATCTGTAGTTTGCACTTGGTGATGGGGGTAGCTTCGAAAATCTCAGGATAAAGGGTCTCAAAATCGGCTCCTGAACAGATAAAAATGCGGTCGGCAGACCAGGATTGTAAGCCTGAAAATACCGTATGGCCCTCAATGCGGGTTATTGCCCGATTCCAAACAAACTCGATCCCATCCAGTCCAGCGAGGTAGGAGGCAGTCTTGGAGATCGCTTCCCGTGGGTCTACGATCACTTCGTCTTTAGACCAAAGGGCGCCTTTCAGGCCCTCCATCCTCGCAGCCGGGCTGAGGCTGGAGACCTGCTGGGGATCTAGGATCCGGGATGATTTCGCATCGGCGGTGGCTGCCACGTATTCTTCGACCACCTGCATTTCCAGATCGGAATAGGCCAGATGGAGAGAACCGGTTTTTTCGGCAGCAAAACCCGCCTTCTCGGATAAGTCCAGCCAGATCTCACGCGAGCGTATCGCACGCTCATAGCTTCCTCCATTGGGCTGGCCAACTGGCCAGATCATGCCAAAATTGCGAACCGATGCGCCTTGGGCTTGAGGGTGCCTTTCGATGACCGTGACCGACCAGCCTTTGGCGTGAAGTGCCCTGGTGATGGCTAGGCCGACTATGCCGGAGCCGATGACGATTGCGCTTGGGTTTTTCATAGAGTATTGACAAGGGTTACTGGGGCTGCGATGTTTTTTTTGCGAATCCTGAGTTTTTTCTGAAAGTAAATAAAAGATCCGGTCATGAGTACGAGACAGCAGCTCAGAAAGAGGGTAAGCACAGACGTATAGAAGCTGAACCAGGATAGGCTTTCAAATCCGCCGAATTCTTTGGTGACCAAGACCAAGCTGGAGCCCAGATAGCCGAAGCTGTCCGACAAATACATCAGAAACCCTACGTTTCCGGCTGACTTGAAAAGGGCGATCAGCCGGTCAAAGAGGAGGATGTTGAAGGGAATATAGGCCATGTAGACGCCTGTGCCGACCAGCACCATCCACAGAAATGGTGGGATGAAGCCGCCATTCAAGCCCAAGGTGGCGAGGATAGCAAGGGCGATTCCAACGAGGATAATCCAGTGGTTGAGAAAGAAGGCGGCCTCGTTGCTTTTTACCAATACCAGACAGCCCATCAGTGCCAGGAGTGTCAACGCGACGGGAATTTCCGTCTGGGTCAGAAGCTCCGGTGCAACGCTCACCTTCAAGCCCTGCCAGATTTCCACAGCAAAATTGTCACGGAGATCTCGCAGTCCAGTTAGCATGGTATACACGAGGATCAAAAGAACAATTCCCGGCCAAAACTCCCTGAAAAAACGCCGTCTTTCTCTTGTGTTCATCACGGGTCTTGGACTCCGCAGCAGACGGTCTTCCGCACTGGGTTCGGGAATGTGGTTGAGGAGAAAAACGCCCAAAATCAACAGGGGAAAGAAGATCGCTCCGGTGCAAAACGGCATCCAAAATTCGCTGACGCCTAGATCCTGCATCATGAAGGTGCCGACCGATTTGACAAAGCCCGAAGAAAAAATGAAGCTGGAGGCGAGCATGCTCCCCATCATCTCGGTGAACTTTCTGCCTTCCATGTAGTGAAAGACGATGCCCCAGATTAAGCCGAGAGGGAATCCATTGATCAAAAAGCACAGGATGCCAAGGGGTGTCGGCAGCAAGGCAAATCCCAACAGTGCCAGCCAAGAGAGGGATATCAGGCCGACTATTAGCCTCGCCCTGCCTGTGGCTTTTAGCTCAGAGATCATCTTGATCCCGTAAAACTTGCTTGCCATATAGCCCAGTGTTTGGGCCAGAATGAGCCAAACCTTCAGGTCCATTCCCAGAATGGTGTCTCCTTCAAAGGTGGCGGCGGCAAAGGGCTTGCGAAAAGCATACATGCTGCTATACACCAAAAATCCCATCACCGCGGCGAAAAGACTCATGTGAAAGGGCCTAATTCGTGCCAAAAGGGAACTCAGACGGGCAACTCGTCGCATGCCTAGGCTTCGGTTTGGGACTCGTAGGTGCGCACCAAATCCAGCACTTCCGTCAGAGAGTGGGCCAGATGGCTAGGGTTGTGGGGGATCAATTCATTTGCTGAGAAAACCCCGGAAGTGATACCAATGCTCATCAAGCAGCCGGCATTGTGGCCCTCGTGGATGTCGACTTCGGTGTCGCCTATCTTGATGACGGCTTTTGGGTCGTCTATTCCCAGTTCCGCCATGATTTTCTCGATCATAAAAGGGAAAGGCCTGCCCTGTGACACTTCGTCGCTGGCAGCCGTGGCGTCCACCAGTCTATAGTCATCCCAGCCCACCCGCTTCAGGATGATGTCCGTGATGTCCCGGCTGAATCCCGTATCTAAGGCTACCTTGATTCCCATCTCGTGAAGTCCAGCGAAGACAGCCTCGGCATCGGCTATAGCTCTGATCGAGGGATCGGTGGTATAGTACTCCAGCATCCCCGCCACAAACGCGTCGTGGATAGCCGAGATGGTGGCAGCTGTGATTTTGGACTTGTCCGGCTCGTGGATATAGAGAAGATCCCGGATTGCCTGGGGTTTTGAATACCCCATTTTTTCGTTTGCTTCCCGAAGAGTAACCCCAGGATAGCCATGGCTGTTGAGGGCGTTTTGGAACGCTTTGGCCACATTGTTTTCGTCATGGATGGTGGTGCCGGCCATGTCAAAGACGGCAAGTCTGATTTTGGGCATGAACAAGGTTTTTATTGTTTGCTCTGCACAGGGAAGGCTGTGAAAGTCATCAGCCCTCCTTTGTGTGCAAAACCAACTCAATTGATGTTTAGCAAAATTAAACTTTTGACTTCGGTGCGATGGAGAAGAAAGGGTTATCCTTTTGTTAAAAAAATGCTTCCCTCTTGGAATGTTTTATCCAGCTAAAGCTAAAATAATGCCTAAACGACGATTATTGCGTATTTTTTCGGTTTACAATTACTTAATCCGATTGCTTTGATTCGCTGGTTTGGATTTTGCAATTTAGTATTTGTAAACATGTATAAAATGGATCATACGAAATACAACAAGAAAGAGAAGCTGGATTTCATTTTTGGACTTTATGAAAAGCACGGGGCGGAAGACTACATCGGAGAGCCGGTGTCCCAGATTGAGCACATGTGCCAGAGTGCCCAGTTGGCCGAAAAGGAGGGTTTCGATGAAGAAGTCATCCTCGCGGCCTTTTTTCATGATATAGGCCATTTGTTTTCCCACCTGCAAGATGCGGAGTCCATGGGGGGCTTTGGTGCAATGCGACACGAGCAGCTTGGGGGCCAATACCTACGTGAACTGGGTTTTCCAGAAAAAGTAGCCAAGCTGGTGGAGAACCACGTGCAAGCCAAGCGCTACCTCACTTTTCGGCATCCGGAGTATTACCAGAAGCTCAGCGAGGCCAGTCGGCAGACGCTACGCTTCCAAGGCGGACCGATGAGTTCCGAAGAGGCGGCGGAATTTGAAGCCGACCCGCTGTTTGAGGCCTCGCTCAAAATGCGAACCTGGGACGAGGAAGCCAAGGTCGAATTTGTTCCGCTGCCGGATCTCAGAAGGTATCGGGAGATAGCTGAGCGGGTATTGGGTTAAAACGCCCAAAAAGCAAGACTTGGAGGAGTTGGGTAGGAAGTCCAGTCTACGGAGATTCCCGGCAGATAGCCTTCCAAGTGTCCGCCCTTAGCCCTTATAGAATAATGTAAAAAAGCAGAGCCGGAGTTTGTCTCTCCGGCTCCGCTTTTTCAATCCCGCTTGGCTCATCTTATTTGATCATTTCTTGGATGGCAGGAGCTGCTGTAGTCTCAGGGTACTCCAGCCCCAGGAGCTCATAAACGGTCCTAGCGACCATGGAGCTATGCCATTGTCCCTTGGTTTTCATTTCTCCACTTGCAGGGGTATCTGGTCCTATGGCCATCAGCCAGATATGTCCGCCCTCGGGGACGGACTGCCCGTGATTCTTCCAGCTGGTCTTGGTGATGCCGCGACCGTGGTCTACTCCGACGATCAGAGTAGTTTTGTCCTTGTACTGCGGGTCGGACTGGATGGTTTCCCAGATCTCGCGGATGTATTGGTCGGTCTGGCGAGCAGCCCAGAGGTAATGGTCGTATTTTCCCTCGTGAGCCCAGTCGTCGGTCTCTCCATAGGAGATATAGAGGACTTTGGGTTTGTGCTTTTTGAGGGACTCCATGGCATAGCTGTGCGTGAAGGCGTCAAGCCTGACCCCACCCCAAGGACTTCGGATTGCAGTTTGTAGGCGGTTGATGGTTTTTTCCGCCTCAGTCAAATCGCCGCCTTCTGCCAGATCAAACCCGGCATTGACGGGCACGCCACTTCTTTCCTCATTGATGATATAGGGGAATACGTCCCAACTGCCAAATGCCATCACCTTTCCATGGTAGGCCGGCAGTTGGTTGAGATGCTCCAGAACGGTCACGTTGGGGTTGTTGAACTTGTCGTTGCTGTTGATTCGCTCATCGTCAGCCTTTCCGGTGAGAAACTCATTGTAGCCTGGATAGGAAAACCACATCTTGTTGGCGTTGTCCACGAGATTGCCATAGGCGCGGTTTCCGTAGAGCTGTCCTTCTTTGGCAATGGTGCTCCAGAAAAACGGAAATAGCATTTCCCTCCTTTTGATAGGATCCGGGTGCCAGAAATCCTTCAAGAGGGAACCGGAGGACTCGATCATACCGGTATCGTCCACCAATAGGGAATCTGCCCCCTTGAAGAGTTCTTGCCATCTCAGCCCGTCAAAAGTGACAAGGATGACATTTTCGGTTTTGATGGTTTTTTGGGCGTGGGTTTCAAAAAGCAAGAAGAAAGCTGCAAATGTAAAAAACAGGTTTTTTTTCATGATAGGAGAGGGTTATAAATGACTGCTACCGGCCAAAGCGACCGGTAGCAGCTGGGGTATTTTTTGATAAAATTAGTGGCTTATTTCACATCCCACCAGACCTTGGTGGTGATGTCGTCAGCGCCTTGCCTTGCGATGGCTGCTTTGTAGTTGTCTCCGTTGAGCGACTGCACGCTGCTTGGGTACATGAAGCGCACCGGGACGCTATTGATGTAGGCCGCCGGTCCAGGAGTGATCTTCGGATAGTCGGTGCGTCTCCAGTCGTACCATGCTTCCATGCCGTTGAAAAACAAGGCCAACCACTTCTGTGTGCCGATTTTGGCCAGTTTTTCTTCGGTCGTTCCGGTATAGGCGACCTTGGCCTGTGCAAAATAGCTGTCGTCAACCGTCAGTTTTTCGGCAATTTGGGGAAGGTTGATTGCGGTGTATCGAGCCTTATAGTAAGAAAAGGAAGCTTCGATCCCGTTTTTGTAGTAATCAGCGGCGGTGCCCACCGTGATGTAGCCTCTTTCCCTCGCCTCGGCCAAGATAAACTGCAACTCCGCATAGCTCATCAGCACCGCCTGGTATCCTGTGGGGCTGGCGAGGCTGGTACAGGCAGAACAAGACCAAAGCAGACCTACCCGAGAGATGTAGTTGGAACCTCCCTTGGAAAGATCGCCGGATGGCGAGTAAGCCAAGGCTTCCTCGTCGGCAAGTCCATTGGGAACGCCTTGGTAGTCGTCCACGCTGCCGATAACCCCTTTGCCAGAGGCCGTGGTAGGCTGGGCGTAGGCGAAGAGGCGTGGGTCGTTCAAGTCTTTGAGCACGCCCTCCATTTTTTCGCTCAGGCGATATTCGTCAAAGGAACCCGAACGGGTTGTATACAGAGGATGCTGGTTGGGCACATCGAGTAGGTACTGCAATGCGGCGTCATCGGCGGAACTGCTGAAAATGGGAGTCTGGCTCGGATTGCTCAAGATAGCCTGCATGGCTGCCGAAGGATCCTCGCGGTCGGAGATCCTCATCAAGATTCTCAGACGCAGGGAGTTGGCGTACTTTTTCCAGCGGGTCAAATCCCCGTTGAACAGGATGTCTCCGGCTACTTGCTCTGAGGTGGTGCCTATCAGGGAGTTGGCTTCTTCGAGCTCCTTTAGTATACCGCTGTAGATTTCCTCTTGGCTGTCAAATTTGGGATAGTTAATGCCGTCTTTGGCCTGGATAGCCTCCAGATAGGGGATCTCTCCGTAGGCATCACTCATATAGGAGAAGAGATTGGCGCGGATGATCTTAGCCACGGCCACATAGTTTTGCTCATTGGCATTCCCTGAGATCTGGATCACGTTGTTCAGATCGCGGAGGGAATTGTAGAAGGTGCTATAGGGACTTCCGGAAGGCCCCCAGTTGTACCGGTCTTCGTTGGTGAACTGGATTTTAGCCGTATGCTGCATCACGACGTTGCCCGTGCCCCAGGCATTGCTTGCGATCTCGTTGGTTGTGGAGCGGATCACATTCGGAAGGAGTAGGGAAGAAGATACCGTCTCTGGGCTGTTGGGGTTCATGTTGACTTCCTCAAAGTCCTTGTCACAGGAACTGAGGCCAAAGGCCAAAGCCAGAGAAAGTGCGGAAATGTATTTTCTGTTGAATTGCATGATTTCTTTCTTTTTGGATTGGAGATTCAGCCGCTTAGAATTTTACATTGATGTTGAATCCGATACTTCTGGTGGAAGGGAAAGCCATGTCTTCCACTCCTGGAATCAAGGTGCCGCCTCCCATTGACAAGGTCTCCGGGTCGAAGTGTGGGTTTTCGGTCCACAGCGCAAGGTTTCTTCCGACCAAGGATATCTTCAGATCCTGGATTGGAGTCTTGCCCAAGACTTTGCGAGGAATGCTATATCCTATGGTCACCTCTCTCAGCTTTAGGAATGTTGCGTCATAGAGGGCAGCTTCAACGTTATTTCGTTCATAGTAGCGGTTGTGCCAGTTTCTGGAAGAGATCTTCAGGGTGTTTGGCGAGTAGGTGCCGTCGGTATTTTGTACTACGCCTTCGGAGATGATGCCATTACCCTCGACTGTCAAATCATAACCGTTTTCTCGGCCATACAGAGTCTCTTCCAATTGGCCGGAAGTGGATCCAATGGTTTTGGTTCGGGATACCACAATGCCTCCATATCGGAAGTCCAGGAGGAAGCCCAAGGAGATGCCTTTGTAGGTAAAGTTGTTTTGCAGGCCGAGCATCCAGTCCGGATTGTAGTTGCCTTGATACTTCAGCGTGGGGTCGGTGATCGGTGTACCGGTGGAGGTATGGATGATCTGTCCGTAATACTCCGAGCTGGGGTCATCAACTCTGTCGAAGCCTGCTCCGTAGATGTTACCCATTCTTTCGCCTACCCTCGCCTGGATATTGGCTCCGTTTCGGCCTACAAGCGTATAGGTGTCCAGTCCTTCGGTCAGTTCCAGTACATAGCCTCGGGTTCGGGTGAAGTTGGCCACTACATCCCAGTTGAAGCCGGCAGCGCTTTGTACGGGGCGGCCGTTCAGCACTACCTCTATCCCTTTGTTTTGGATTTCCCCGGCGTTGATGATCCTTGAGGAGTAGCCGGTGGCGATGTCCAGTGTGATCGGAATGATCTGGTTTCTGGTGCGGTTGTCAAAGTAGGTGAAGTCCAAGCCCAAGCGGCCGTTCATCAATCTCAGGTCAAATCCAGTCTCGAATGAGCCCGTTCTCTCCGGCTTTAGGTCGGCGTTGGACAGGGTGCTGGATTCGGTTTTTACCTGGGTGGAGCCCCAAGCGGTGCCGGAGGCGAAGACATTGGTCAATGAGTAGGGGTTGGTGTCGTTGCCGACCTCTGCGTATGCCGCTCTTACCTTGAAGAAAGAGATGGCGTTTGGCAATTTAAGTATATCGGACAGAACCGCACTCAGCGTTGTCGAGGGATAGAAGTAGCTGTTGTTTGAAGCGGGGAGGGTGGAAGACCAGTCGTTTCGGCCGGTCACATCCAGAAATAGGATGTTTTTGTAGCCTATTTGACCAAAGCCGTAAAGGGAGTTGATGCGCTTTTCGGAATTGTACTGGCTTACCTGCAGGTTGACTGCCGTGTTGGTAAAGTTGTAGATCCCCGGGATCAGCAGTTGGGGCGCCACTGTTTGCAGGTAGCGGTTGTCTTGGCGCATCATGTTGCCTCCCAGGGCAATGCTGTATGACCAAACTGGCTTGGTGGACTCAGAATAGGTAAGGAGAAAATCCGAGTTTTGCTCGTTGAAATACACGTCGTCCTCACGATAGTTTCCCTTTGGAAATCTCTGTGTGCTAAAGGCCCTCTTACGGTCACGAAGCTCATTGTACGTATCAAGGCCTGTTCGTAGCATCAGGCTCAGTTTCGGGGTAAACTGGTAGGATACTGAAACGTTGCCATAGATCCTGTCTTTGCTCTGCCCGTTGGTGTTTTCATACACGTTGAAATACGGGTTGTCATGGTAGTTATAGTTGTAGTTAAACTGCTGTACGCCTTCCTTACCTGGCATCCAATAATCTCTGAGACTGCTGGTGTTGATCTGTCGACCGTACCAAATCCAGAGGTACATGAGGTTTTCGGTTCCGTAGGAGATGTTGGGGCGGTTGTCGGAATTGGTACGCTGATAGTTGACGATCGCGTCCACCTTGAGTTTATCGGTCACCTTGATCCCGCCGTTGATGGCTAGGGTGTTTCTGTCCAAACCCGTATTTGGCACGATGCCCTTTTGGTTCAGGTTGGTGTAGGAAAGTCGGATGTTGGACTTTTCGTTGGCTCCTTCTATAGACACGTTGTTTGCCAGGGTAACACCAGTTTCGAAGAAATCGCTGATGTTATTCGGGGCGGATACCCATGGGGTTGGCGTGATGGTGCTGCCTTCCGGAGCGTTGAGGTCGCCGCCTCTGAAACCCGGAACATCTCTTGGAGAGTCAAACTGTGGAGTCATGAAGCCCGCGTCCAGCATGGGGCCCCAGCTTTCGTCCACTCCGTCTGCGGTACCTGAGCCTGATCCATCGACAAAAGCGAACTGCCCGTTGTTACCCTGTCCGTATTTGTTTTGCCACTGTGGCATCACCAGAGGATTGTCAAATGTAGTGTTGGAGTTGATCTGCACTCCCAATCCTTTTTTGCTTTTTCCTGATTTGGTGGTGATCAGGATTGCACCGTTTGCCGCTCGGGAGCCGTAGAGCGCCGCAGCTGCGGGTCCTTTCAACACCGTCATGGACTCAATATCGTCTGGGTTGATCTCGCCTGCCGCATTACCGTAGTCTACCTCCTGGTTTCCAGAGCCAGAGGAGCCTACCACATTGTTGGAAATAGGGACTCCGTCTACCACGAAAAGCGGTTGGTTGGCATTGATGTTTAGAGAAGATTCGCCGCGGATGGTCACCCGGGTGGAACCGCCCAGTCCGCTGGAGCTGTTGGTGACCTGTACACCCGCTACGCGACCGCTGAGGGAATTGATCACGTTGGTTTCCCTGGCCTCGGTGAATCGTTCACCGTCAACTGCCTGCACGGAGTAACCTAGGGCTTTGGTCTCCCGCTCTACACCGAGGGCGGTGACGACGATCTCGTTTAGTGCGAGTCCTTCGGAGAGCGTCACGTCGATCGTGGAGCTGTTTCCCACGGGAAATTCCTTAGTCTCAAATCCGACAAAGGAAAAAACAAGCGTTTCCGATGGTGCAGCCTCAATAGAGTAGGAGCCATCAGCGTCCGTTACCGTTCCGCGAGTGGTACCTTTTACCAAGACGGTGGCGCCGGGCAAAGGCTCGTTGGAGACATCGCTTACTTTTCCGCTGATCCTGCTTTGCTGGGCCATGGAAAAATTCAGGACGAACAACAGGCAGCCCGTCGTCATCCACGTCCAAATGCTTTTTTGAGCAATCATTCGTTGTAGAGGTTTGGAATAGATAGTATTATTTATTTTCAAAATTTTAACAAAACTAAACCTTGGTGGTTTTCTCTTCTTTAATCAGGGTTTAACAAAAAGTGAATTATCTCTAGGTTAATTGGTCAAAGCGTTAATAAAAATGCCTTTTGGCTGCTTTTGATGGATATATTCTCTTAATAATATAAATCGGATTTCCCTAAAGTTTAGAATTTGTTAAGAAAAAAGTATATAAATATTAAACAATAAGCTTGGTTGGCTAAACTTCGTGGGGGAGTTGGCCAAACAGAAAGGAGACCCGTTTTTGAGTCTCCTTTCTGTTTAGTATGGTAATAAGCTAGGCAGGGTCATTTGACCGCCTTTTCCAAGGCTGCTTTTCCCCCTACCACTGGCAGCGTCAGCACTGTGCCGTCCAGATCCACGGTTAGTTTTGTTCCTGGCTTGGGCAAAAGGGTGAATTCCTTATCAGAGGAGAAGATCATCAAGCCGATCTGCTGTCCTGCAGGGATGATCTGGTCATCGGGCTGCAGCTCAAAGCTTACCTCGTAGAATTTGCCAGGTTCAAGGGGTTCCCCTTTTCGGATGTCCTTATGGTTTTGCGGATCTGCCCAGCCTCTGGTGATGATGTTGTCGGTAATCTTGGCATTGCGTCCTTCGGTCCAAGGTAGGGAAACCAGCCAGACCGAAAGGTTTGCAGCGGGTTTATTGGAAGCCAGCTTCACCGTGATTTTTGGAATGCCTGAAATATGCACTGCTTCTTTAAGCACAGGGCTGAGATAAATCAATCTGTGTTCGGTGTAGTCGGCTTGGGCCAAGGCTGAACCGGAAAAGGAATAGTTGTCCACAAGCGTTTCCTTAACGCCAGTGCTTTGTTTTTCGAGATCAAGCGAACCCGCAGCCGGTGCTCCGCTTTTTAGGTAAAAACCCACGTTGGAGGCTTGAGGATTGGGGAAATCGGCATAAGCTGTAGGCTTGGAGCGTTCATCCTGTTCGCGTACGATCCAGGCGCGTGGCTCTCTTTCCACCCCATTTTCGACTCCGTGCAGATAGCGCGTAAACCAGCGGTTCATCATGGAAAAGGGCGGTGGTCCGCCGTGGCCGTTTTGGTGATAGTAGATCATGGAAGGAATGCCTTTTGCCCTTGCCGCGTCGTAGATCCGATAGCTGTGCTCAGGCATCACGTTCCAGTCGTTGAAACCATGGGACATGAGCAGGGCAGCTTTCATGGGCTCCATGTCATTCAGATAGTCCCTTCCCGCCCAAAAGTCATTGTAATCACCCGTGATCCGGTCCATCCCCTCCGCCATTTCGGTGTCGCGGATTGTTTTGTTGCTATACGCTCTTTTGGACTCATCGCCGCTGTGAATGAAGTCATACAGCACGTCAATGTCTTCGCCCAAATACCCACCCGGAGAGCGAACGAGACCATTGGATCGGTAATAGTGGTAGTAGGAGGTGTTTGGTGCGATGGGTATAATAGCTTCCAGCCCCTTTACGCCGGTAGTCGCCGCGGCGAGTGGAAGTGTTCCATTATAAGAGGTGCCAGTCATCCCGACTTTGCCAGTGGACCAGAAGGCCATCACCTTCTCGTTTCCGTCAGGGCTCGTGTAGCCGTTGTCTTTTCCGGTCAGCCATTCGATGACGGCTTTCGGTGCCAAAGACTCGTTGTCACCTCCCACGGTGGGAGAGCCTTGGGAAAGCCCGGTGCCTGGCGAAGAGGAATGGACGACAATGTATCCTCGCGGCACCCAAAGCATGATTTCCGAATTGGAAATAATAGGACGCTCGCCGATACGCTTCACCTCAGCATGCGCTCTTGGCGGACCCACCGCTCCCAATTCATGTTTTACGTCCCAGAAGATTGGGGCATTGCCTGCAGTGCCGGCATAGTAAGGACTGCTGGCGTAGATGACGGGCAGTTTGAGCCCTTCTGTTTCAGTTTGGGCAGGCCGGGTGACGTCGACGTGCATACGGTCCTTTTTGCCGTCACCGTCTGTGTCAAACTCCGTCTCTACCCAGAGGTCGTGGCGAATCCAGTTGGCGGAATCTTTCAGTTCGGGTACAATTTGGGCTTCGCCGTTTTCGAAAATTAGCTTTATCTGCGCTGAGACGCCGATGCTAAATCCCAGAAGCAAGGCTAAAATCGGAGTGATTCTAAAGATGTTCATGTAAGGGGTTTTTATGGAGTAGTCGCTAAAATGCTATGTTCTATTATGTTTCCGATCCGGTTCAATCGCTCAATCTACAAACCATTATCCCCGACTGGGATTTGTTGGCGGCGAGGTAGTCATGCAATGGCTTGCCTGATATTTCCACCTTCATTGAGCCCGTACTCGCATGCATGAGGTGAATTCGTCCGTTTTGCTCGACTGCAAAACCCACATGGACGACGTCCAGATTTTTCAGGGGCGTGGTAATCGCGATGAGGTCGCCTGGCCGGATGTTTTTCTCCAGGGATTCAACCTCGGCTTTCGGAATATAGTGGTAGGTTCTTTTGGCTATTTCCGACTCGGAAGCTTTGATTTCCGCTACAAACTCGGAATTGCTGAGCTGGGGATAATACTTTGGGTTTTCTGACATGAAAGTCGGCTGGTTGGGATAGATTGATCCACCGATTTGCTCTGTAATGTCAGTCAGGATGCCTTTTTGCTCATTTTGATAGATCCAGTCAGAGAAGTAGTGTAGACGGGAGGGGTAGCCTTCACGGCTGCCGCTCCGATAGCGAAGGTGCTCCAGTTCTTTTTCGAAGGCTTCATAGTTGGGTTCGGCCCTTTGGGAGATTCTGGCCAGAGCTATCACCGTCTCCAGATAGGTCGTACAGTCCAGTCCCGTGAGGTTGATGACCAGTTTTTCCTCGCCAGGTAGCTCCAAGGTTTTTTCCACGTAGGGGACGCCAAGCAAGCTTTGTCCTATTGTGACTGCCAAGTTGGTAACCGGTTCGCCGGTTGTTTCTTTTTGGGATATTTCTTGCAAAAGGGCATCGAGTCTTTCCCTGCTTTCCAGCGAGCAAACCGTCTGTCCCCAAAGGGAGACAGGGAAAAAGAAGAGAATATATAAGGCAAAACGCATGGCAAGGGAAGTGTTTGGAGTCTTGAAAATGCAGGAATTCTTTGAAAAAATCACGGATTTTTGATGTTTGGCGATGCGGTGGGGATTTGGTTTACGGCCCAAAAACCAAAGACGATATGATCTTTGTCAGGCTTTTTCCTCGGGCTTATTTTCTAATTTGAGGATCGACACCAAATTTTTATCAGGGTAAGCCATTTCACTATGACAAACGCCATTTACCTTACCACGACGGAGCCTTTTTCCGGAAAATCGATTTTTGCCCTGGGGCTGATGAGCCTTTTGGCTGCGAAAACGGACAAACTCGCCTACTTCAAGCCGATCATCTCCGGAGGCAAAAAGGAGAAAGATCGGCGGCTGGATCTGATCAAAAGCCAGTTTAAGCTCACCCAGTCCTACGAGGACATGTATGTGTTCTCCGGAAAGAAGGCGATCAAAGAAATCAACAGCGGCAACGAGGCCTACCTCATCGATTCGATCATCGAACGCTTCAAAAAACTACAGGACAGCTCGGACTTTGTGGTGGTGGAGGGTACGGACTTCATCGATACTACCACCAATGTGGAATTTGACGGAAACATAGCGATCGCGAAAAATTTGGGCATCCCTGCGGCGATCATTCTAAATTGCGCCAAACGGACGGTTCCCGAAATCATCGACCTGGCCTTGGCTACCTTCAAGGGGTTTGTCAATCGGGGCGTTCAAGTACTGGTGCTGGTGGCCAACAAGATCGAGGAAGGTATGGCTGACGAAATAGAAAGCCAGCTAAAAGCAGTGATTCCGCAGGAGACTTTGGTGACAACCATCCCCATGCTTCTCGAGCTGAGCAACCCCACCATGGGTGAGATCCGGGAATCCTTGGGCGCGGAGCTGCTCTTTGGGGAAAATCTCCTAACCAACCGCGTGGATCATGCCATCGTCGGGGCCATGCAGCTACCCAATTTTCTCAATAGGCTAGGCCAGAATACCCTGGTGGTGACTCCAGGCGACCGAGGCGATCTGATCATCGGAGCACTGCAAGCAAACGTCTCGCGGAGCTTCGGCAAGGTTGCGGGCATCATTGTCTCCGGAGGTATTCCGCCCGAGCCTTCGATAATGAAGATGATCGAGGGTCTAGAAACCATCGTGCCCATCCTACAAGTGGAGGCGGGTACTTTTCAGGCAGTGACTGAGGTCAACCGTATCCGAGCGAGGATTGCCCCGGGAGATGAGGAGAAAATCTCCATCGCCATCCGTCTTTTCGAAAAATGGGTGGATGAAAAGGCCCTTTCTGAACGGATTGTGGCCTTTAAGTCTGATACGCTCACCCCGAGGATGTTCCAATACCAACTCGTGAAGCGAGCCAAGGAGGTGAAAAAACACATCGTCCTTCCAGAGGGAGATGACGACCGAATCCTGACCGCCGCGGATATGCTGATCCGCCAGAATGTGGTGGATCTGACGATTCTCGGCGTCAGGGAGTCCATCGAAACCGCCATCAAGCGTCTCAATCTTTCCCTTGATCTCGAAAAAGTAACGATCGAAAATCCGGAGACTTCAAGCCGATTCGAAGGATATGCGCAGACGCTCTATGAGCTGCGGAAGAGCAAGGGGGTGACCCTCGAGATGGCAAGGGATCTGATGCACGATGTGTCCTATTTTGGAACCATGATGGTGTATAAGGGCGAAGCCGATGGGATGGTGTCCGGGGCAGTGCATACTACCCAGCATACCATCCGGCCGGCGCTGCAATTTGTCAAGACCAAGCCTGGTGTTGCGACGGTTTCCTCGGTTTTTTACATGTGTCTGCCTAATCGGGTCTCTGTCTTTGGGGACTGTGCAGTCAATCCCAATCCGACCTCGGAGCAGCTGGCGGATATCGCGATATCCTCGGCCGAGTCGGCTCGAATGCTGGGTATCGAACCCAAGGTTGCCATGCTGTCGTATTCCTCGGGCTCATCCGGCGCGGGTGAAGATGTGGACAAAGTTCGAAAGGCCACCGAACTGGTGAGGCAAAGGCAGCCAGATTTGAAAGTAGAAGGACCGATCCAGTATGACGCCGCGGTGGATCCTTCGGTAGGGAAAAAGAAGATGCCCGATTCGGAAGTGGCTGGACAGGCAAGTGTATTGATCTTTCCCGATTTGAATACCGGTAACAACACGTACAAGGCCGTTCAGCGGGAGACAGGTGCATTGGCCATCGGTCCCATGCTACAAGGACTCAACAAGCCAGTTAATGACCTGAGTCGCGGCTGCACCGTAGCTGATGTGTTCAATACGGTGGTGATTACGGCTATTCAAGCACAAGAGGCTTTGATCTCCAAAATTGCCCCGACACCCTCGGAAAGCGGGAGTCGAGCCAACTGAACTTCAATCGGTTTGACAACTGATTTAACCCTCGAAAAGGTCAATTCAATTAATTTACCCCATGGTTTAGCATCAGCCAATTCCTCCTTCGTCAGGCGGCAAGGGGGATTTTGAAACCAAATAAACTCCATACTCCAAATCCATGAACGTATTCGTCATCAATTCCGGCTCCAGCTCGATAAAGTACCAACTTATTTCCATGCCAGATGCCAAGGTGATTTGCTCAGGAATGGTGGATCGGATCGGGCTGGAAGGATCGAAAGTGAAGTACAAGGCTTTTCTCGAAAGGGGAGTTGTCAAAAAAAGCGACTCTAGACCCATTCCTGGACATGCTGAGGGATTGAAGGCTGTGGCCGCTTTCCTGACCGATCCGGAGGTGGGGGTGATTTCCGATCCAAACCAGGTTCATGTAGTGGGACATCGCGTCGTGCACGGGGGAGAGGATTTTTCCCAAACCCAGCTTATTACCGAAGAGGCAAAAGCAAAAATCAAAGAACTGTTCCCGCTCGCTCCACTACACAATCCCGCCAACTACCTTGGGATTGAGGTGGCTGAGAAGATTTTTTCAAGCGCCAAGCAGGTTGCGGTTTTTGACACAGCTTTTCACCAAACCATGCCACCGGTCGCTTTCAGGATGGCGATCCCAAACGAATATTACGAAGTTCATGGAATCAGGGCTTATGGATTCCATGGGACTAGCCATAAGTATGTGTCGGAGAAAGCTGCGGAATATCTGGGCAAAAAAGCATCCAAAATTGTCACCATTCATCTCGGAAACGGATGTAGCATGGCTGCCGTGAAGAGCGGAAAATGTGTGGACACAAGCATGGGACTTGGGCCGATGAACGGATTGATCATGGGTACGAGGGTTGGAGACGTCGACCAGTCGGTGGTCTTTTACTTGGTCAACCAGCTCGGCTATTCCCTCGACGAAGTCAATACTGTGCTTAACAAAAAAAGCGGAATGTTGGGATTGACTGGATTCAGCGACATGCGGGACATCAAGGAAAAGTTTGATGCAGGCGAAAAGGAAGCGGTCTTGGCTTACAAAATGTATGCCTACCATATCCGCAAGTTTATCGGATCTTATGCTGCCATTTTGAACGGCTTGGACGCCATTGTTTTCACGGCAGGAGTTGGGGAGAATGACGCACTGACTCGGAAACTCGCCTGCGAGGACATGGATTTTCTGGGAATTCTATTGGATAGTGAGAAAAACAACCTGGAAGGCAGTGGGATGAGAGAGATCAACACAGAAAATTCATCGGTAAAAGTGTTGGTCATCCCGACGAATGAAGAGTTGGAAATAGCCAAGCAGTGT
The DNA here is from genome assembly GCA_964613865.1 of uncultured Limnohabitans sp. Classification (GTDB taxonomy): domain Bacteria; phylum Bacteroidota; class Bacteroidia; order Cytophagales; family Cyclobacteriaceae; genus Algoriphagus. The sequence continues at coordinate 32,990 of CAZTJM010000028.1, forward strand.
TTTGACCTGCTGGATGCCAGGGACTAAATCTGGTTTTAGCTAAAACCGAAAAGGGCTGAGAATCAAATTTTCAGCCCTTTTGAATTTTCCGCCACCTGCTTACCAGCCGCCGCCCAACGCCTTGTAGAGGCGTACCGTAGCGGTGAGTTGAGATTGCAGTGCTAGGGATTTTTCAAACTCGGAGTAATACAGCTCACGCTCTGCATCAAGCACCTGTAGAAAGGAGGTATAGCCGTTGTCATAGAGTGCTTTGGAAAGCATCAGGGACTTTTCGGTTGCTGTCGCCTGTATTACTCGAGCCTCATGCTCCTTGGTGTAGGTCCTGATTTCAGCAAGGGAATTTTCGACCTCGGCAAAAGCCTCCAAGACAGTCTGCTCGTAATTGTAAGCGTATTGTTTCGCCCGGGCTCGCTCAGCTTCTACCCTTCGCTTGTTTTGACCAAACTGGAACAGGGGCCCGGCAAGCTGTCCGGTGACAGAGCCGAGGACTGCATTGGGGACAAAGAGCTTGGAGATGTCAGGGCTGGCGACTCCAAAGAATCCTGTTAAGCTTAATGAAGGAAATCGCATCGCCACCGCAACGCCGATGCGCTCGGTCTGCGCGACCAAGAGTTGCTCAGCCTCTTTGATGTCCGGCCGCCTTTCCAGCAGCTCCGAAGGTAGGCCCGTGGGGATATCCAGGGGAAGCAGCTGTTGGTCATTTTGTAGGCCCCGCACGATAGGGGAGTAGGTCTTGCCCGTGAGGATTCCAATTGCATTTTCCACGAAGATGATTTCTCGCTCAAGGCTGTACATTTGGGCTTTGGCGTCTGCGGCAATCTGTTCTGCCTGCAGTTTGTCCAACTCCGATACCTCGCCTTTCTCAAATCTCAGCTCGATGATCCTGAGGTATTCGAGGCGGGTTTGGTAGGTTCTTTCGGTGATCTTGAGCCGCTCGTCCAGCCCTCTGAGGTTGAAATACAACTCTGCGATTTGCGCAACCAAACTGATGTAGATGGATTTTCTGTTTTCCTCCGAAGCCAGCAGTTCGGCGTAGGCTGCACGATTGGCGTGTCGCAGTTTTCCCCAGATGTCAATTTCCCAGGAGATGTTTCCAAGGACGGAGTAGGAATTCGTGTTGAAGCCTACTCCAGCTTCCTGGGCACGCTCGCGATAGTCGCTAGCTCTGGCCGCGGCCCCATATCCTATCGCCGGTCCCATATTGGCTTTGTTATATCCAAGAATTGCCTGGGCTTCCTCTACCCGGGCCATGGCGGTCAGGAGGTTTAGGTTGGAATCCACCGCATTTTGGATCAGCGAGCGCAATACGGTATCCTGATAGACGTCCCACCAGGCTAGGTTTGTGATCGAGTCGGTTTCGTCGCTGTTTTGAAAGTACCCCGCCGGTGTTGTCGCTTCGACTGATTCCGGGCGGGAATATTTTGGCCCCACTGCGCATCCAGCTAGAACCACCAAGATTACTATCGGTATGACTAGATTTTTCATGTGTTCAGATAGATTTTTAACGGCCACATGGAATCTCGCATGGACTAACATCACGTAGCGTTTGGGCTCCTTCTTCGTGCTCGATTTCATATCAATGGGTCGGTTCAGAAGGTGAAACAGCTGGAGTCGAAGGCGGGGTGGGTTTCTTTTTCTTCCCCAGACTCTCGATGAGGATATACAATCCGGGAACCACGATCACGCCGATGATGGTGGCGATCAACGTTCCGCTGAATACGGCCATTCCCATGACTTTTCTGGCCTCCGCACCTGCGCCGCTTGCCGTAAGCAGCGGCACCACTCCGAGCATAAAGGCAAATGAGGTCATCAGGATGGGGCGTAGTCTTAGTTTGGCTGATTCGAGTGCTGCATCGTAGAGTGACTTTCCTTGCTCTTCATGAAGCATCTTGGCAAATTCCACGATCAGGATGGCATTTTTGGCGGTGAGACCAATCAGCATGACTAAGCCGATCTGTGCAAAGACGTTGTTCACGTAGCTGACGCTCCAAAGTCCTCCCAGCCAAAGTCCTAGGAAGGCTCCAAACACCGCAGCCGGTACGCCGAGGAGTACGGAGAATGGGAGGGTCCAGCTTTCATATTGGGCTGCCAAAATCAGGAACACGAATACCAGCGCCATTAAGAACATGGTGCCGCCGGTTCCTTCTGCTGCTTTTTCTTGGAAAGACATGTTACTGAATGCCATGCCTATCTCTTTGGGCATGGTGGAGGCTACCTCTTCCAGTGCTTTGAGTGCATCCGCCGAACTGTAGCCTTCCTTGGGCGCGCCGGAAATCTCCGCCGCACGGTACATATTGAAGCGGTTGGTGTAGGACGGGCCAGTAATATCCTCCACAACAGCTAGCGTACTCAGAGGGACAATAGCTCCGTCTTTACTTCGGACATAATAACTGGCGAGATCATCTTGATCAAGTCGTTTTTGGCCCTCGGCCTGAACGAAGACTTTGTATTGTCGTCCAAATCTATTGAAATCATTGACGTAAGCGCTGCCGAGGTAGGTGGATACTGTACTGGTGATCTCGGAGAGGTCAATTCCCATTTTTTCGGCCTTGTCGTAGTCGATTTGGATTCTTTTCTGGGGAACATTGGATCGGTACAGTGTAAAGATGTTTCCTATTTCCGGTCTTTTGCGGGCTTCTGCCATGAAAGCTTGGGCCTGTTGGTCCAGAAATTCTGGCGTATTGCCCGAGCGGTCTTGGAGTTGAAGGGTAAATCCAGCCGAGGTTCCCAGACCCTCGATGGGAGGAGGCCCAAAGGCGATCGCCGTCGCGTCGGTAATGGATTGCCGGAAGGCCATGTTCGTCTCCGCAATCAGCTGTTTGGCCGTTTTGGTACGCTCTTCCCAGGGTTTCAGCGATACGAATACGAAAGCGGTGTTGGTGGAGTAGGTGGCTGTCAACAAGCTATAGCCCAAAATCATGGTGGAGTACTGGATTTCCTCGTGTTCCCCCAGAATGGCTTCTACCTTTTTGGCTATTTCGTCCGTCCTTTCCATGGAAGCCGCGTCAGGCAGCTGCATGTTGATTAGGAAGTAGCCTTCGTCTTCCTCGGGAACGAAGCCGCCGGGGATTCCTCCATTTAAAAGAAAGATTCCGCCGACGACAAATCCAATGATGATCAGGGATCGGATGGATTTTTTGGCCACCGCTCCCGCCACGCCTGTATAGCCTAAGGTAAACTTGTCAAATCCCCTGTTGAAGGCATTGAAAAATCGCTGGAGCAATCCTTTTGACTCTTTCTTTGGTTTCAAGATAATCGCAGATAAAGCAGGGCTGAGGGTCAATGCATTGAATGCGGAGAACAAAACCGAGATTGCGATCGTGATTGCAAACTGCTGGTAGAGCCTTCCCGTAATGCCTCCCGCAAAAGCAACTGGAACGAACACCGCCGCCAAAATCAGGGCAATGGCGACAACAGGTCCCCCTACTTCCTTCATTGCCTTTTGCGTGGCTTCCTTCGGTTTCATGCCATGCTCGATGTTGTGCATTACAGCCTCCACCACCACGATGGCGTCATCCACGACCAGTCCGATGGCGAGCACCAGCCCCAAAAGCGAGAGTACGTTGACCGAAAAGCCCAGCATGGGAAATACGATAAAAGTACCCAAGAGCGAGACGGGAACGGTCAGTAGTGGGATCAAAGTCGCTCTCCAATCTTGCAGAAATAGGAATACGACGATAATCACCAGCGCAACGGCCTCAAAGAGGGTATGGACGATCTCTTCGATACCCACCGAAATTGCCCGGGTGGTATTGAGCGAAATGTCATAGGTGAGATCTTCTGGAAAGTAGGCCTCCAGCCCGCTCATCGCCGACTGCACAGCTTCCGATACTTCCAGCGCGTTGGAGCCCGGAATCTGATAGACCACTATGGATGCGGCAGGCTTGGTGTTGAGGCGGCTGCTGGAGTTATAATTGTCTAGGCCGAGTTCTAGTCTTGCGATGTCCTTGAGCCGGACGATGGAGCCTTTTTCGTCGGATTTTACGATTATATTTCCAAACTCCTCCTCAGTCACGAGTCGTTCCTGGAGGGTCACGGTGTAGGTGTATTCCACTCCCGAGGGAGCGGGAGGTGCACCAAACTTGCCACCAGGCGCAATCGCATTTTGTTTTTTGACCGCGTTGGAGACGTCGTTGACAGTCAGGTTCAGTTTGGTCAGCAGATCAGGATCCAGCCAGATTCGCATGGAATAGTCGGCACCGCCAAAGAGGAACACGTCACCCACGCCCCGGATTCGCTTGAGCTGGTCTACGATGTTGATGTTTGCGTAGTTGTTGAGAAAAAGTCCGTCATAGGTCGCGTTGGGAGACGACAGGGAAACCAGCATCAGGGGAAAAACCAGGGACTTTTTAGTGGTCACGCCAAAGTTCTTGACTTCCAAAGGCATTTTGGCGCTAGCCTGTGACACTCGGTTTTGCGTCAGCATGTTCGCATTGTCCAGATCGGTGCCTACTTCGAAAGAAACCTGTAGGGAAAGGGAGCCGTCTGATCCGTTAATGGATTTCATGTAGAGCATCTCTTCCACCCCGTTTACCTGCTGCTCTATAGGTGTGGCTACAGCTTGCTCGACGTTGACTGCATTGGCTCCGGTGAAGGTCGTGGTCACCTGGATCATTGGCGGCGTGATATCCGGGTATTTCGAGATCGGGATTCCGCTGAGGGTGATCAATCCCATGAGAATC
>CAZTJM010000029.1:0-315 GCA_964613865.1 uncultured Limnohabitans sp.
ACAAGAAGTACAAGCAGGATCGCGGAAGCATTTTAGGTGTAAAAAACCTCGCCGGCCCACAGGTGACGCTATATGAAGCCGCCAAGGACAGCAGCGGGTTTGACCAAAAGTACACCATCAGCCCCAACCGCAAGCCGGAATGGAGCGAAGACTTGACCCGCGTCTTCTACGGCATCCATCCTTTGGTTTTGGCAGAAAAAGAGACGCCCAAAAAGGAACTGAACAAAGACTCCCTGGCAATAGCTGATTCCGAAAAGCTCTCCAAGATCATGGCCGACACCACGATCAAGTCCATCTCAGACCTGCAAAAAGCCA
>CAZTJM010000029.1:325-37508 GCA_964613865.1 uncultured Limnohabitans sp.
GCGCGGCGGCGGTTGTGCTTCAGAGCATCTCCCAGCCGGAAATGACCATCTGGCATTGGAATGACAGCCGCCTACAGTCCCGACAGCAAGTGCTGGAAAACATGGACAAAAACTACAGCTTCTGGGCCATGTACGACGTAGCTGCTAAGAAACACAGTGCACTACAGGATAGCAGCATGAAGGATCTCAGTATCCTTCCTCATCAGCTCTATGCCTTAGGCTCGGATAATCAAGCCTATGAACTCCAGGGTAATCTGGACGGCCAGTCCTACCGCGATCTGTACCTCGTCGATCTGAAGACCGGAGCCAAAACCCAGCTTTTTGAGAAGTTTTACCAGCCTTCCTTCGGTTCTTATCCGCGTACCTCCACGGATGGCACGAAGCTGCTATACGGCAAGGACGGACATTTTTATGTGTATGATATCTTGGCAAAAACCCATACCAACCTGACTGAAGGCCTCCCGGTGACCTTTGTCGATGTAGAAGACGACCACAATGTGACCAAACCCCTCGTCAGTCCTCTGGGCTGGAGTAGCGACAGCAAGTATGTGCTGCTACGTGATGATTGGGATATTTGGCAGGTACCCTTGGGAGGAAAAGAAAAGGCCATCAACCTCACCCAAAATGGTCGAAGCGAAAAAATCCGCTACCAATACCGCTTCATTTTGGATAGGGAGGAAAAAGGTATAGACCTGTCCAAAACCAACTACATCCGCATCTATGGCGAAAACACCAAGAAAAGCGGCATCGCTACCCTTTCTCCCGCCAAGAAAGGCGGCCTGACTCCTAGCGCTGACGTTCTTCTCTGGGAGGACGCCATGATCTCGGGCCTTGGCAAGGCGGAGAAAGCGGAAGTTTTCACCTACACCAAGGAGAAATTCAACGAGCCTACGCAGGTTTATCTGACTGATGCCTCCTTGGCTAATGGAAAAAAAGTAACGGAAAATGCCCCTGATGCAAGCAAGTTCGCCTGGTCATCTGGCGTGCAGCTCGTCGACTATGTGACTGACAAAGGCGACTCGCTCCAGGCGGCACTTTTCCTTCCTGCTAATTATGTGGAAGGACAAAAGTACCCAACCGTCATCTACTATTACGAGAAGCTTTCCCAGACCTTGCACAACTGGTCTAATCCGGGATACAGCGGCACGGGCTGGAACCCGGCGCTCTATACCAGCAATGGCTACGCAGTCCTGATCCCGGACATCGTGTACAAGATGGACGACCCCGGCATGTCTGCTGTATGGGCAGTACTTCCAGCCGTAGATGCAGCGATCAAGACGGGAGTCATAGACGAGACCAAAATGGGAATCCACGGACACAGTTGGGGAGGCTACCAGACTTCATTCCTAATCACCCAAACAGACCGCTTCAAGGCCGCCGCCGCCGGGGCCCCACTGACCAACATGATCTCCATGTACGACTTGATCTACTGGAACTCGGGCGGAGGAAACATGTCCATTTTCGAGGCGTCTCAGGGTAGATTCACCGGTGGACCTTGGGAAAACTGGGAAGCCTACGAGCGAAACAGCCCGATTTATCATGTGAAAAACGTCAAGACTCCGCTCTTGCTTTTGCACAATGACAAAGACGGTGCGGTAGACTTCACGCAAGGCGTGGAATATTACAACGCGCTTCGCAGACTGAAAAAACCCGTGATTATGGTGCAGTATCTGGGCGAAAACCACGGACTTGGAAAAACTGAAAATAGAAAGGATTATGCCGTACGCATGATGGAGTTCTTTGACCACCACCTCAAAGGCCAGCCCGCGCCAGACTGGATGACCAAGGGTGTGCCGAGACTACAGCTTGGCGAACACTTGGATGAGAGAGCTTTCTGAAAAGGCTGAGGTCAGAAATATAGAAATCCCCCGTTGCAATGTCTCGGGGGATTTTTTATGCTTATCAGGAAGATAATTTCAATGGACAGTCAATTTTAAAAGCGCGACTGTTTTTTTCATTCTGATTACTTTCTCTTTTGCAATTCTTAAAAATTAAAGATATAATTAAACACACAATCCTTCACCCGTTAACAACTAAGCACTATGGAATTTTTAGCCGAAATGGAGCCATCGCTCCGGGCGCTTTGGTACATTGCCTTACCCACTTCACTTATTTTTTTGTTTCAGACTATCCTAACCTTCATCGGGTCTGACTCCGGCGACGGCATCAACGCAGACTTTGATGGCAACCTGGAAGGAATGGACGCTCCCTTTCAACTTTTCACACTTCGAAATCTGATCAATTTCCTGCTGGGCTTCAGCTGGACTGGGATCACCTTTTACCACTCCATAGAAAATTACACCCTGCTGATCCTTTTGGCCACGGCAGTGGGGCTGGGCTTTGTCTGGCTGTTTTTCTTCATTATCAAACAAATCACCAAGCTGGCCGAAGATAATACCTTCAAGTTGGAACGCGCCCTGCAGAAGTCCGGCACCGTGTACCTGAGCATTCCCGCTCTAAAACAGGGAACTGGAAAGATTTCCATTAGTATCAATGGCTCGCACAAGGAACTGAGCGCAATTTCGCTTTCAGAGAAAATTGAAACTGGCGCTGCCGTCAAAGTGGTCGGCATCGAGGGTGGAACCCTCCTTATTGTAGAAAAAATCTAAACCCAATTCTTTTATGGATCCCCTAATACTCATCCTGGCGGGTGCTTTTGTCATTTTTGTGACCATCATCGCCTTAATCTCGCGCTATAAACGCTGCCCCTCAGACAAAATCCTGGTCGTCTATGGCAAAACCGGAGGCACATCAGCCAAATGTATCCACGGTGGCGGGGCTTTCATTTGGCCGGTAATCCAGGACTATGCCTACCTCGACCTCAAACCGATCTCCATCGAGGCGAATCTCACCAACGCCCTCTCCCGCCAAAATATCCGCGTGGATGTCCCCTGCCGCTTTACCATAGCAATATCCACAGATGCTGACACCATGAATACGGCCGCCGAGAGACTGCTTGGTCTTGCCCACGAGCAGATTCAGGAGTTGGCTAAAGACATCCTCTTTGGACAGCTGCGTCTGGTGATTGCCACGATGACCATTGAGGAGATCAACTCCGACCGGGACAAGTTCTTGGAAAACATCTCCAAAAACGTAGATACCGAACTCAAGAAAATCGGTCTCAAACTAATCAACGTCAACGTCACTGACATCAAGGACGAATCGGGCTACATCGAGGCGCTAGGCAAGGAAGCTGCGGCAAAAGCAATCAACGAAGCCAAAATCTCGGTAGCTGAGCAGGAGAAAATCGGGGAAACCGGAAAGGCGTTGGCAGACCGTGAAAAAGACGTACAGATCGCCGACACCCAGCGGGACCGGGATGTGAAGATCGCCGTGACACTCAAGGATCGGGAAGTGAGTATTGCGGAAGCTCAAAAAGAGGAAAGTATCGGAAAAGCAGAAGCACAACGGGACACCCGGGTGAAAACCTCAGAAGCCAATGCCATCGCCATCAGGGGAGAAAACGAAGCCAAAATCTCCATTGCCCAATCAGATGCACTGAGAAGGGAAAAAGAAGCAGAAGCACTTAGGATCGCCTTGGCTTCCGAGAAAGTCCAACAAGCAAAAGCTTTGGAAGAAGCCTATCTGGCAGAGCAAAAAGCGGAAACTGCCCGAGCCGAAAGGGAACGCTCCACCCAAAACGCAAACATTGTCGTCCCCGCTGAGATCGCCAAGCAACGTGCAATCATCGAGGCCCAAGCGGAGGCCGAGCGAATCCGGGAACAGGCCAAAGGTGAGGCGGATGCCATTTACGCCAAAATGGAAGCCGAAGCAAAGGGTCTTTACGAGATTCTGACCAAACAAGCAGAGGGATATCGAGACGTCGTCAGCGCCGCCGGAGGAGATCCGACCAAAGCGTTTCAGCTCCTATTGATCGAGAAACTACCCGAACTGGTCAAAACCCAGGTGGAAGCAGTCAAAAACATCAAGATCGATAAAATCACGGTTTGGGATTCAGGACAGAGTGAAAACGGAAATAATTCAACTGCCAATTTTGTCTCCGGTATGATGAAAACCGTCCCTCCGCTCAATGACCTCTTTAACATGGCCGGACTCAATCTTCCATCCTATCTCAAGGGAGATGAGGAATCAAAATCGGAAGATGTCAAACCTGAAAAAGAATAGATTGCGCATGCCCCGGTTTCGTCCGGGCATTTTTTACCTGAGTTGGGATAGCAGAAAAAGCTCCTCCAGGAGGTACAGGTAAGGTAAGGTAATTCAAGATACTTTGGGCAGCCGTGGTCTTTCAAACCCGTACCGCCCCTATCGGGATTTTTAATCCGGGATTCGAAATTCCCCATCTTTTCCATTCCATTTTTCAGATAAAATATTTCACCGGGCTGTCTTACAAATTCCAATAGGTTTAAGATGTAACTTCGCGAAATATTCAACCAGGTATCCTGATTTTCCAAATTCTTTCATTGAGTCTATGATCGTACAGCTAGTATTACTCACAATTGGACTTTTACTTTTAGTCAAAGGCGCAGATTGGCTTGTAGATGGCGCTTCGGTATTGGCCAAGAAAAAGAATGTCTCCGACTTGGCCATCGGCCTCACCATCGTCGCTTTTGGTACCTCTGCCCCTGAGCTCGTGGTGAATGCCGTCGCAGCTTCAGGAAACTATCCCGATATCGTCTTTGGTAACATCATCGGTTCCAACAACTTCAACCTTTTCATCATCCTCGGGATTTCGGGTTTGATCGTCCCGCTTTCGGTGCAGTCCACGACAGTTTGGAAAGAAATCCCCTTCTCGCTCATCGCTGCCGTTCTTCTATTTCTGCTGGCAAACAATTTCCTGTTCGGTAACTCGGAGGGTTTCTCCAGACTGGATGCAGGGATTCATCTGGTATTGTTTGCCGGGTTTCTGTACTACGTTGCTACTCAGCTCAAATCCGACCCAAGCGAAGAAAAAATGGAAATAAAAGACTACTCCACCGCGAAGATTTGGGGACTGATCCTGCTCGGTTTGGCTGGTTTGGTTGGGGGTGGAAAGCTCGTGGTCGACAATGCTGTCGCAATGGCCCAATCTCTGGGCGTCAGCGAAAAAATCATCGGCCTGACGATAGTCGCGGCTGGAACCTCCCTCCCCGAGCTCGCCACTTCCGTGGTCGCCGCCATGCGCAAAAACGCCGACATCGCCATAGGCAACATCATCGGCTCCAACATCTTCAACATCTTCCTGATCCTGGGCGTCAGTGGTTTGATCCGCCCCATGGCCTACAATACGGGATTCGACACAGACCTCTACATCTTGGCCGCTGGCACGATCTTCCTTTTTCTCGCCATGTTTACCGGCAAAAGGCACAAGCTGGATCGCTGGGAGGCTTTCTTGCTGCTATCATCCTATTTGCTCTACACAGGATACCTCGTTGGGCTAGAGTCCTAAGGTTAGGCCTACTTGGGAAACAAAAAGATCACCACCGCTCTCCAGCCCCAGTCAGCCTTTCCCCCATCTGGTGCGGCAAGGTTGAATCTCGGTCCTATCACGAATTGGGTCTTTTGCTTGCCTAGTGAAGTCACCGCGCTAAGCGTAGGGTTCAGCCAAAGTGTGGTCGTCGACGCCTTCCAGTTTTGGGTCAATTCCATGTTCGCTCCCACTCCGGCACCGGACTTCCAGTTGTACACCAAAAAAGGCTGCAGAAACATCTGGCTCACGTCGGGCCGGTCTGCATCGCCAGCCACAGACCAAAGCTGGTTGACCAGAGCCCCGAGTGTCCAGCCATTAACCTGTTTTAAAGCCACAGCCGTAGGTCCCATACCAAACTTCTTCGTAGCCAGGTAATCATTCGTAGCGAAGGGAAGCAAAAAAGCAGGCCCCACACCCCATGTCAGTTTCTCCGAATTTTTCGGGGAGAAAAACGCTGACATCACCGCATCCGACAGTCCAGACTGCTTTTCCCCTACCCCTGTGATATTGTATTGGGTGACATATGGAGCCACGATTCGGGTGATCACATTCCAGTCTTTGTTCAGTGAGATGGGAAGCACCGGCTGAAAGTTCATTGTATTTCGCGTACCCTGCATGTCGCCGATCCCATAGTCGGTATTGTTCTGAAAGGGTACGGACACCAGAGAAGCAATGGGGTTGGCCAGTTTCTTTGCCAATTCTGCGGCATCGTCCTGCGCCTGGGAAAGCTGGAATAAAGAAAAGAAAGCCAAGGCGATGAGTAGAAAAGTTTTTCTCATGGTATTGTCGGTTTGGACCTAAATCAAAAAACAGAACTTGCGCTTCAAGTTGATGTAATCCGCCGGATGCAGAAGAAAACTGCCGTCCAATGGCAGAGCAGGAAAGTTATGACATTTTAACTACTTATTTTCCGAAGCCTTAGTGCTTTTCCCAGGATTGGCGGTGTGATTTCTCCAGGCGGAATCGGGTCTATTTTGCCATTTGTAAAAATAAGCGTGCGAGGAAAGTGCTTTCATTCTAAATTTCCGACAGGGGATTCAGATTAATTTTGATTTGGCCCCATATTCCAAACCTATGAAACCTTTTTACCCAAAAAACCTACTCATTCTTTCGACGCTCCTTTTCCTTATCTGCGTTGCGCAGTCTTTTGCGCAGCAAAATAGGGGAAAAATTCGAGGGACTATCCTGGACAGCAGCAGCTCTGAGCCGCTTCCCTTTGCCAGCGTGGCAGTTTATTCTGAAAAAGACAGCCTGGTAGGCGGAGGCATCTCCGACGAAAACGGAAAATACTCAGTCGATCTTCCTTTTGGAAAATTCTACGCACTGATTGAATTCATGGGATATGAGGCACGGAAAACAAACGCTTTTTCGCTCTCTAGAGAAAACCAAAACGTCGACTTGGGGGAAGTTGGCCTGTCTACTACCGCCGCTGACCTGAACGAAGTCGTGGTCCAGGGTGAAAAGACCATCATGGAGCTTTCCCTCGATAAGCGAATTTTCAATGTAGGAAAAGACCTTGCCAATGCCGGTGGAAATGCCTCCGACATTCTGATGAATCTCCCATCTGTGGCGGTTGACCCTGATGGCAACGTGCGGCTTCGGGGCTCCTCCAACGTGCGCATCCTGATCGACGGCAAACCTTCCGGCCTGGTCAGCTTCAAAGGCAGTTCGGGGCTTCGTCAGCTACCTGCCAACATGGTCGAGCGTGTGGAAGTCATCACCAACCCCTCCGCCAGATACGAGGCTGAAGGGATGGCGGGAGTAATCAATATCATCCTGAAAAAAGACAGCAAACAGGGCTTCAATGGGTCCTTTGAAGTCATCGCAGGCTATCCGCTCAACACCGGCTTCACCGCCAACCTCAACTATCGCCACAACCGAATCAACTGGTTTATCAATTATGGCCTGACCTACCGAGAGCAACCTGGAGTCAGCGAACTCTATCAGGAAGTGTACAATGAGGACGGAACCACCTCGATATTGAGCCAAAACAACTCAGCCACCGTATCCGGCCTGAACAACAACCTCCGCGGGGGATTAGACTACTATTTCAATGAAAACAGCGTGCTGACCGCTTCTTACCTTTGGAGAAGGAGCGACGCCCACCGCATCACCGATATTCGCTATGAGGATTACCTCAACAGCTTTGACGACTACCTAGGATATACGCTTCGCCGCCAAGACGAGACCGAGGACGAGCCCAACAAAGAGGCCGTAATCAACTACAAGCGCACCTTCGCCCAAAAAGGCCATGAGTTCACCGCATCATTTACTTATCTGAACTATTGGGAAAGGTCGGACCAGCTCTACACTCAATATTCCTTTACCCCAAGCGGAGTTCCTGTTACCGACGAAGACGTCGTGCAGACCTCGCTCAACGACGAATTTGAAAACCAGTATTTGCTGCAAATGGACTATGTGAAGCCATTTGCTACCAAGGGCAAGCTTGAGACAGGCCTCCGGACCAGCTTTCGGGAGATGGAAAATGACTACATCGTGCAGGAAAAGGATGAAACGGGAGAATTTGTGACGATCCCCGGTTTGGACAATGTCTTCCTTTACAACGAAAATATCCTCGCTGCCTATGGCATTATTGGCAACGAAACCGGAAAATGGAGCTATCAAGGCGGTCTCCGTGCCGAGCATACGGTAGTAGAGACCATCCTTGTGGAGACCAATGAAACGAATCCCAGAGAATACACCAATTTTTTCCCATCTGCCCATCTAACCTATAACTTGACCAAGGAAAACGCCTTTCAGCTCAGCTACAGCAGACGCATCCGCCGCCCAGTTTACAATGACCTGAGCCCTTATGTGACTTTTTCGGATCAGCGGAATTTCTTCAGCGGAAATCCCGACCTGAATCCAGAATACACCGATGCCTTTGAACTGGGCCACATCAAATACTTCGAGAAGGCAACACTCTTCTCTACTGTCTATTTCAGAAATACCGTCGACAAGATTGAGCGTATCCGCCAAGTCAATGATGAAGGCTTTTCCACAACAGCTCCTTACAATCTGACCGGAGAAAAGTCCTTTGGGGTGGAATTCAGCGGAGACTACCGCGTGAAAGAATGGTGGAAGCTGGACTTCAACGCCAACTTCTTCCACGCCCGCATAGATGCGAGCAATATCGGTCAGACGGAATTGAGAAAGACCTACTCTTGGCTGTTTCGCCAGACTTCCAGATTTACCTTTGGCGAGGGTTGGGACATCCAGGTTCGGGCTAACTACGAGGCCAAGCAAAAGACTGCCCAAGGCTATCGAAAGGGAATTTTCTTCATGGATCTCTCTGCCAGCAAGCGAATCCTTGAAGATCGCGGAACTTTGGTCTTGAACGTCACCGACATTTTCAACTCACGCATCAATCGCTACATCTCCGAGGGCTACAACTTCTATACCGAGGGAGAGTCCCAGATGCTGAGAAGACAATCCAACCTGACTTTCGCCTACCGAATCAAGCAATAAGCTAACCTGCCCGCCTTTCAGAAACTCTCGCGAAGTCTAGCCCCAATTGTGTGAACCCTTTCCTCCGAATCCCCTTTATTCTTTGCCTTCTTGGCTTTGGCACGATTTCTCCGCTTTTGGCGCAAAAAATCAACGCAGACTATCGGCTGGCAGTCCAAAAGGCGAGTTCACCGATCATCATCGATGGAGTCATGGACGAAAAGGCTTGGGAGGATGCAGAAGTCGCTACGGATTTTTTCATGATCACGCCCATGGACACCAGTTTTGCCCAAGTGAAAACGGACGTGAGAATGAGCTATGATGCAGATCACCTTTATCTTATTGTGGTCAATCACCACGCCTTACCAGGCCCTTATATGGTGGAATCTCTTCGCCGGGATTTCGTTTTCGGTAAAAATGACAACTTTCTCCTCTTCATGGATCCCTTCGACGACCTGACCAATGGTTTTTCCTTCGGAGCAAATGCCGCCGGAGCGCAATGGGACGGACAGATGTACAACGGTGGCTCCGTCGATCTGAGCTGGGACAACAAGTGGGTCTCCAAAGTCAAAAACTATGAAGACAAATGGATTTTTGAGGCCGCAATCCCGTTCAAGTCCATCCGATATAAAAAAGGAATCACCGAGTGGGGTATCAACTTCAGCCGACTGGATCTGAAAACGACCGAGAAGTCGGGCTGGGCACCCGTTCCCAGGCAATTCCCCTCGGCATCCTTGGCATACACAGGAACGCTAGTCTGGGACAATCCACCACCGGACCCTGGGGCAAACATCTCAATTATTCCCTATGCCTTGGGAGGTGTAAGCAAGGATTTTCAAAATGATGGCGATACCGAAAGTCGAGGCGAGGTAGGTGTAGATGCCAAGATATCCCTGACCTCTTCGCTCAATCTCGACTTGACGGTGAATCCCGATTTTTCGCAGGTGGAAGTGGACCGGCAGGTCACCAATCTGGATCGCTTCGAACTCTTCTTTCCTGAGCGAAGGCAATTCTTTTTGGAAAACGGCGACTTGTTTGCCGGATTCGGCTATACCACGATCCGGCCTTTTTTCTCCAGAAGGATTGGCTTGAATGCCCCGATTCAGTTTGGGGCAAGACTGAGCGGCAAACTCAACAAGGACTGGCGAATCGGTGCAATGAACATGCAGACTGGGGAGGTGGAGGATACGGCGCTTCCCGCTCAAAACTTTACCGTGATGGCCCTGCAGCGTCAAGTCGGCGCTAGATCCAACATCGGAGCGATCTTTGTCAACAAACAGAGCCTCAACTACAATCCGGATCCGGACGATGAAGGTTCAGTCTACTCGCAATTCAACAGAAATGTGGGACTGGAGTACAATCTCGCCTCAGCGAACAACATCTGGACAGGCAAGGCCATGCTACTTCAAAGCTTTGGCCCAGACAATGCCGGCAATGGCTTTGTCCACGCTGCTAATCTCAAGTTTGCCGCAGGCAATCTGACTTGGAGCTGGCAGCATGAATACGTGTCTGAAAACTACACCGCGGAGGTGGGCTATGTCCCCAGACGCGGCTACTACAAAGTAAACCCCTTTGTCGGCTATCGCTGGTTTCCCAAAAGCCAAAAAATCCTGAGCCACGGTCCCGATGCAAGTTCGACGCTGTTTTATAACACCAAGGGCGTCCATACCGACAACAATTCCTTCATTTCCTACAATGTGCGATTCAGAAGCCAAAGCAATTTGGCCACCTACCTGATCTATGATTTTGTGAAACTCCAGGCGCCCTTTGACCCAACCAACTCCGGAAATGAGAAATTGCCGGTAGGCTCGGATCATTATGCGTTCAGTTGGAGAACTGAGTATGTTTCCAAACCCCAAAGCCTATTCACCTATGGCTTTTCGACTAGGTTGGGTGGATATTATGCCGATGGCGAACTCTACACGCTCACGACGGATCTGGGCTACCGCTTTCAGCCGTATGTGAGTTTGGCACTGAGCACCACCTACAATAAAATCGTGCTTTCGGAGCCCTGGGGCACCACTGATTATTTGCTGGTGGGCCCGAGGATAGATGTGACGATGACGAACACGCTGTTTTTCACGGCATTCATCCAGTACAACGAGCAAATCGACAACATCAACCTCAATACCCGGTTCCAATGGAGATTCAAGCCCGCTTCTGATATCTATATCGTCTACACGGACAACTACCTCCCAGATCCATTTAATGTGAAAAACCGCTCGCTCGTACTGAAGTTTACATACTGGTGGAATCTGTAAATCGCAAAAACGGTTTACTCCCGCGCCAAAGGAAATTGATTGATTATCTGCCTCAACACAACGAACCTAGGCCGGCCGTCAAAGTTTTCTTTTTCAACTCGGAGAGCTTCGGATACCCAAAACCCGTGGTATGAATTATACCGATTTTTCGAAAACGAGCCTAGCGTGTCCCATGATTTGTCTTTCGAAACACACCCTATTGGGACGAACTCTCAGGATCGCCAGCTGGTGCCGGAATTCTTTGTCGGTGAATAGCTTGGGGACCAAAGAGGCAAACCAGAGGTATTTTTTCAAGTTGAATTTGTAGAACCGCTTCGTCCATTCCCGGTTGGTCTTGACATAGTCGAGTCTGCCATCACTGTAGAATGTGTTCTTGAAATACGGAGCTGCGGTTCGGATGATGTGCTCATGCCCATAGGCAATCCATGAATCTGGATTATGCTTCAACAATAAAGCGATAATATAACTGTCGGAATCCTTTGGGGAATTGATGTCAATCTGTTCGAAGGGAATCATGTTTTTGTCGAAGACCATGCTCTGCATGTAAAACTTCCCTCCTGGCTTGAGCAGATTGGAAACATGGCGAAAATAGTCCTCATAGACTTCGTCTTGTCTGCCTTCCAGATAGTCTTTGACGGAGGCCACATGCTCGAAGCTTCCAAAAGCCGTAATCGCATCGAATGTCCCAAAATCCTCCGGTTTGATAAATCGGGCATCTTTGATATAGGCTGTCAATCCATTTTGCCGACAGGCATTCACCTGGCCATCGGAAAGATTAACCCCGATGCCATCGGCACCGACCACATCCTTCAGGTATTTGAGCCATCCCCCCCAGCCACATCCCAAATCAAGGACCCGGCTTCCCTTTTCTATACCCAATGCTTTGGTGACAAATTCATGCTTTCTTCGTTGAGCTTCCTCCAGGGAAAGAGAAAAATCCCCGTTGTACATGGCATTGCTGAAAACCGGATTCTCCCCCAGACTGTACCTTATAAACTTGTCAATGTTCGTATAGGTAAAGTCCATTTCCTTCTTTTTGTCCCAAGCCTGGCCTTCCCGCTCGCTTACGCTTGAGCCGCTCCAGTTTTTAGTCAAAAGCTCCTTGTTGATTTCTGTGTTGTCCATGTTGGGAATATTTGGGGTTAGGCAAGAATTTTAAGGGTTTGATTTTCAATTCTCTATAAGGTACCATTTCCCCATCAAAAAAAATCCCCGATCCTGAGTTTCAGAACCGGGGACCAACAAATTTCACCTTCCGTGTTGGGGCATTTGCATTTGCAAATCCTCACCTACTGTTTTTATTTTTTCCAGCTGGCTTTGCCGCCTTTGGCGGAATCGACCGTGATGCTGTAGC
The DNA here is from genome assembly GCA_964613865.1 of uncultured Limnohabitans sp. Classification (GTDB taxonomy): domain Bacteria; phylum Bacteroidota; class Bacteroidia; order Cytophagales; family Cyclobacteriaceae; genus Algoriphagus. The sequence goes on from CAZTJM010000029.1 coordinate 12,795, forward strand.
TCGAGCCGGAAGACACGATCCATTTCACTTTTACTGCTCCCATCCCAGGCACATTTTCCACCGCGATCTTTTCTGGAGAAAATTTCTGCTCTTTGAATTTTTTCATGTCCTCGTCTTCCACAACAAATCCCGCCACCACTTTGGCTCCGGAGATCGTGACGTAGTCAGGTCTTTCAATCTTGTATTTGAGATCTTGGCTGGCATGGGTGGGCATCAGGCGCTCATTGAAGACAGTCGCCGTGATGGCTTTCAGTCCGCCTCCCAAATCCTCCTCTTTCACGTCCAGTATCGAGAGTTTTGGGGTGTGATAGGCATGGTAGATGGTAAAAGCGGCATTTCGGTGGGCGTCCTGCTCTAGCAGAAAGCCAGGATGAGCGCGGCCAAAGGTCTTCTTGAATCCACCGATCTCCACCGTGCCAAACTGCGGATGTGTGAATTCTTTAAAATTCACATAGGCATCCCCAAAGGTCAGCAGCTCGTCTACTTTGAATTGCTCGTCCTGGCTGCCACGTCCACCAGATTGCTGATGAAAATACAGATAGGAAACCATCAGCTCGTTGGAATAAGTGAATACCCCACGATTCCCATAAAACCAATCCAACTCACCGCCAAATACAGAGTAAAGATCCTTGTACACGGTCAAGTAACGATAGCCAGGGATCATCTCCTCGCCCTTTTTGCCGATGGCGTCATAGATGCGGATATCGTCCTGGTTGTAGGTATTGACGTCCTCCTCTGCTCCAGGACCACGAAGGATCATCCCGCCTGAATTGTGGAAGCTCTGCGCACCCGCGATATTGGGATGCTTCATGACAAATTCCATCACGGAGCGGTTTTCCGGTAGCGTAAACGGATACTTGAGCGCTCCCCGCTGGATATAGTCCGGCTGCCAGTTCCATCCCCAATCCCTGTTCGGATCGTAGTAGCCCACGCCATCGTCATTGACTTGGCCGTCACCGTCGTTGTCAGTTCCCTCCTGGCCGAGAATCTCATATTCCCCTACCTGGCTGGGGCCTACTGCCATCAGTCTTCGTGGGTCCAGTGGATCTTTGATGTATCTTCCCGTCGGCGACTTACGAATCATCATCGTAATGTGCCCGTCTCCGTCCAGATCGTCCATTCGGTCCTCTCCTGCCATCCCGTCTCCGTCATTGTCCAAAACCATCATCCCAGACCTTGGGGTATTGGCGTTGTTTGGCTCTTTGAAGAAATTGTTTCTCGCGTCGGGATTGATCGTAGGAGTAATGTAGAAGGTCTTGTCCTTGAGCAGTTGTTTGACAAATTCGTTGTCCGCGTGCATTTCAGTCAAGTACCAGGCCACATAGAGGGAAAATTCCCCTCCCTGCACTTCATTGGAGTGGATATTCCCATCTATCCACATGGCTGGTTTGTCGGTGTCTTTCCCGGTAGAAAAGTCCGTGATCGTCAGCGTCAGGATGTCTCGACCCTCGACGGATTTTCCGATAGCCTCCACCTTGGCCAGGTCTGGATGCGCGGCTGCGATTTTTTTCATCCAGTCCCAAAGACCTTCCGCACTGTAGTAGCGGTTCCAGGCGATCTCCACTTTGGGCTTATGGGGCGTACCAATGGCACGGAAGTAGTTTTCTTGTTGGGCATTTGCTTCAAAGCTGCCCAAACTCAATGCTCCCAAAGCCAGGGCTACGATAAGATTTTTGGTTTTCATAGTTTTCATGGCTTAGAGTTTTACGGTTTGGGTGGCAAATCCTGCATGCGGTGCGCCCGCCTTGACGGTGACGCTGCCGCCGCCACGGATGATCCAACTGAGGGAGGTCTTCTCAAAGGCTCCCAGAGAATCCACCAACTTGATCTTGTCGCCCGAGACCAGCTTGTCGGCAGAGGCATCCATGTCTATCCGTATCTTTCTTAGCCATCGGGACTTCTCCCCCATCTCCGAGTGCGAGGGAAGGGGTGAATTGTTGTACAGGTCCACGCTGATTCTAGTCAGTCCATTGCCCAAATCCTCTGTTTTGAGGTTGTGAAACTCCAAGTTTGGTTGCATTTCCGCCAGCTTCAGGATGAATGCCGTGTGCTCCTCAGCGATTTCTCCCACTTTGTCAAAGGGTGGATTTGAAGCCACGAAGGGCTTGATCCCGCCTACTTCCACCTTTTGGTTGGGAAAATCCGGGTGTTTCACCTCCGACCAAGGAACAAACACGTCCTGTCCCAGGGAGTCGGACCATGCGAGCAGGTTGGCTTCGGCATTGGTCTTCTCTTTAAACTCCGCAGTCCAGTAGCCGGGGGTTGAGAAGCTCAATCTCGCAAAATGAAAATAAGCCCACTGGAAGAAGTCTCCGTCAGTGCCCTGGTTGTTTTGCTGAAAAGCCTTTTGGCTGACGGTCTCATTGTAGATCCCTGACACCATCGCATTGACGGCTTGGTCTTTTTCCAAAATAGACGTGATCACCCGCTTCTTGGTATCTCCCGCGCTGTACTTTAGTGGAGTGCTGAGATTGTTTGCAGGGGAAAAAGTCACGAATGCGAAGATATTCCACTGCTCAAACAGGTAGTCGAGCATCGCCCGGCTTTCCCTCTGCGATACCGCAATAACTCCGGCCAGCGGCTCAAAAACCGGAAACTTGTAGGTCAGGGACTTGTTGAAGGCTATTCCCTCCTTTAGATCCTCGGCGAATTTACCGTCTTTGTCATCGTCCTTACTCTCGCGATATATGCTGTATTTCCCGGCTTCGCCCTTAGCGCGATCGGCTTTTACAAGCACCCGTTCGTCTTCTTTGGAGGGAATCCATTCTCCCATGGGATCCTCCACACGCATCCAGGTGATCATCCCGTCCCCGTTGAGGTCGGTGTAGCCGTTGTCCCCAGCCTTGCCATCGCGATCATGGTCCACGGCCACTGCATTGCCACGGCGCTCGTACTTGAGTGCGGCATGATACTGCTCATACGCGTCAGGTGACATGTTGGGAAAAATGTAAAACGTGGTTTTCTCCAAGGCTTCTGCATGGTCGGTCACGAGCTTCTCGGCAAACTGCAAGGCCAGCTCGACGCTGAGGACATGATAGCCCTCCACGCCACCAACCACCGCGATGGCCGGCTTTTCACCTGCCGCTCCAGTGCCGACCTGGAGCACGTAGACGTCTTTTCCACCCTCCGTCTTGGTGAGGGAGGTGAGTTCCACGGAGGCGTTGCCGTCCAGTTTTTGGAGCCTTTGGGTGATCTGACTGAGCGTGGGATAGTCCGACTGGGCAAAAACAGCAGTACCAAGCAGACTCCCTAGCATCAGTCCAGTGAGTAGGAATTTTTTCATGTGTTTATTTTTTGATTTTTAATGGCCACATGGAATCTCGCATGGATAATAATCATCGCGCTTTATGACTTTTTCGTCATGCTCGATTTCATAGGGTAAGGATTCGGGTTTTTTCTGAATAAAGAATTCTAGGGTAGTTTAGGAAAAATTTCGGAGGTTTTTTCGACCGCTTTTTTTTGAAAAAAGAAATCACCCTCAAGCGGATACCCCTTTGGATGAGTGGCGGTCAAAAAGGAGACAGTTTGCCCTTTGGTAAAAAATGCCGTATTTCAGAAAAATTAGCCGGTTCCCATGTATCAAAAAATAGCACTTGCTATCGCTTTTTCTCCCAGAATGGAGGCCTTGATAGCAGAAGCCAAGAGACTGAAAGAAATTTTTGAATCTGATCTAGTTTTGATCCACGTTGGAGTAAAGACTCCCGAGCTAGAAAAAAAGCTCACTGAGATCCTGGAAAAGCAAGGCATGGAAACCAAGTCATTTAAAACCGTCTGGAAAGAAGGCAAACCGACAAAAATGATCCTTCAGGCCTGCGGTGAAGAAAACGTGGATCTGCTCATGCTAGGGGCTTTGAAAAAAGAGGGTCTTCTCACTTATTACGTAGGATCGATTGCCAGGAAGGTCATCCGCAAGGCGCACTGCTCAGTCTTGACTTTGATCGAGCCAATGATTTCCCCGACCAAATTTTCTAAAGTGGTAATCAACGGCACCCAGCTGGCAGTCACTCCAAGGGTAATCGCCCAAGGCCTCAAATTTTGTCAAGCAGAAAAAGCTTCCCAGATTCACATTTTGAACGAAATCAAACTCTATGGACTCCAAATGGCTACTGCTGGTGAGGGCTCCGAAGACGAAGTCGCCCTTACCCGGCGGAAACTCGTACAGGAGGAAATCCGCTACGTCCAAGAAATATTAGACGGCCTAGACCAGTCCGGCCTGAAAATCAATATCAAAGTCACAGCTGGAAAATGGGCGGTGGAGCTGGTAAAATACTGTGTGGCGATCGGATCAGATCTTCTGGTCATCGGAGATGAACATGGCTATACCTTCATCGACAGACTGTTTCCTCATGACTTGGAGGAGGTACTTTCCGAACTTCCTTGCAACCTTTTAATCGTCAAGTAACGCATGGAAAGCCTCGAACACAAGGAAGTAATCAACCTACTTCTCCAACTGGCCGCCATGCTTCTCTCAGCACGGGTATTTGCGGAAATCGCCCAAAAGCTCAAGCAACCCGCCGTCGTCGGTGAGATTTTGGCCGGCATCGTGCTGGGCCCCACGATTCTCGGCATGGTCAGCCCCGACTCCTTTGAATACCTTTTCCAAAGCAATCCCTCCGCAAACCTCGCCCTAGACGGCATCATCCAGATGGCTGTCATCCTACTCCTTTTCATTGCGGGCTTGGAAGTGGAACTCCACCTGGTCTGGTCCCAAGGCAAGTCAGCACTCAACATCAGCCTCATGGGACTTGTGATCCCCTTTGTCTTGGGGTTTGTGATCCCGTTCTTTTTCCCCTCGTTCTTTGGACTTGCCGAGGGCGACAAAGTGCTCTTTTCCCTCTTCATGGGAACAGCCATGTCCATTACCGCCTTACCGGTAGTAGTGCGCATCCTTATGGACATGGATCTCTTCAAGACCAAAATGGGCATGGTGATCGTAGCCGGTGCCATGGTAAACGACATCATCGGCTGGCTCATTTTCTCGGTGATCCTCTCGTTTATGGGAAAGAGTGGAAACCTCTCCCTGATGAGCACCATCGTGATCACGCTACTGTTTACGATCTTCATGCTGACCTTGGGAAAAGGGCTGATCAACCGGGTTCTTCCTTGGACCAACAAAAAACTGGCCTGGCCAGGCGGGCTTTTATCCCTATCCATGGCCTTTTGTTTTCTGCTGGCTGCCTTTACTGAGTGGCTGGGCATACACGCGATTTTCGGAGCCTTCCTGTTTGGCGTAGCCTTGGGCGACTCCGATCACCTATCGGAAAAAGCCAAAGAGATCATCCACCAGTTCATCAACAATATCTTCGCCCCTCTTTTCTTTGTATCCATTGGATTGAAAATCAACTTCTTCACCAATTTCGACATCTGGCTGGTTCTTATTATTCTTGCGATCTCTTTCGCCGGCAAAATCATCGGCAGCGGCTTTGGAGCCCTTCGCTCCGGATTTTCCCGAGACGACGCTATGGCGGTTGGCTTTGGGATGAATGCCCGCGGCGCGATGGAAATCATCTTGGGCTTAATCGCGCTGGAAAATGGGCTGATTGACGAAAAGCTCTTCGTGGCATTGGTCGTGATGGCACTGGTCACTTCCATGACTTCCGGCCCGCTGATGAAATGGGCGCTAAAGAAGAAATCGAGCTAATATTCAAGGGGCTAGCTTTTCCTTGGTTTTTCCAAAGACCTACAATCAATCCCACTTAGATAACTTCAATCGGGAGAATTTAAACAAAGCCGCTATTTTTGGGCTTTCCAAAGGAAATCTGAAAGCAATCCATGGCGATGAATAAAGCGAAAACCGGCGTTTTGCTGGTGAATCTAGGGACTCCAGACAGCACGGAGACAAGCGATGTAAGAAAATATCTCCGGGAGTTCCTGATGGATCCCCGGGTGATCGACATTCCTTTTTTGTCCAGATGGATGCTGATCAACTTCATCATAGCGCCCTTTAGAGCTCCAAAGTCTGCCCATGAATACCGCAAACTTTGGACGGATCGAGGTTCTCCCTTGCTTTTCCACACCGTGGACCTTCGTGAAAAACTGGCTGAAAAGCTGGACCCCAAAAAGTATGTCGTCAGCATCGGGATGCGCTACCAAAGCCCCTCCATAGAATCAGGACTGGAAGAGCTGCGAAAAGAAAAAGTAGGCAAAATTATCGTTTTGCCACTTTTCCCCCAATATGCCTCAGCTTCTACTGGATCAGTGATCGACAAGGTGATGGAGATTGCGCAAGGCTGGCAAATCATTCCTGAGTTTTCTTTCATAAGCAATTTCCTAGATCATCCACAATTCATAGCCGCATGGGCTGAGCGCGGCAACGCGCTCATCAAAGAGAAAAATTACGACAAAATCCTGTTTTCTTACCACGGGCTCCCCGAGCGGCAGATTCTCAAAGGGTCAGTTGGCGGATATTGTCAGCTCGGTGCCTGCTGCAATAAATATGGCCCGTCGAACACTTACTGCTACCGGGCGCAATGCTTTGAGACGACCCGATTGATCGCAGCTGAGATGGGCATTCCGGAAGAAAAAACCGTGAATTGTTTCCAATCCAGACTTGGCAAAGACCCTTGGGTAAAGCCTTATACCGACGAAGTCATCACTGAGTTAGCGGCTCAAGGCGTCAAAAAGGTGCTGGCATTTTCTCCGGCATTTGTGGCCGATTGTCTGGAAACTACCGTAGAAGTGGCAGGTGAATACCGGGACAAATTCCTGGAAGCGGGAGGAGAAGAATGGGACTTGGTACCTAGCTTAAACTCTGAGAATATCTGGGTGGATTGTGTGAAGGACCTGGTGGAGTCAAGATCCTAACGATCTAGAGTGAAGGCTAGCTAGTTAAAAGTTCAATCCCGAAAGGACAGAGGCTGAAAATCGTAAATCAAAATTCCTAAATGTCCAAATCCTCCCGCCAAGCAATCCTGATCCTCGGCATCATCCTGGTATCGATCAATCTTCGGACGTCGATTGCTTCGGTGGGGCCGCTGATCCCTTTTATTCGGGAAGATCTGGGGATTTCCAATGGTCTGGCGGGATTTCTGACAACGCTATCCCTGCTCACATTTGCCATTTTCTCTCTCTTTGCGCCTTCGATTGGAAAGAGGCTGGGATACGGAAAAGCCATCTTTCTGGGAATTGTTCTCTTGACCGTGGGTGTGCTGATCCGAGTGCTCGGGGGCATTGAGTTGCTTTATTTGGGCACCGCTTTGACGGGCATCGGCATCGTGATCGCCAATGTCCTGATGATACCTTTTTTCAAAGCCCGCCTGCCGGAAAAGATCGGCCTTCTAACGGCAATTCTTACCACGGGCATGTCGCTCTTTGCCGCTATTGCCTCTGGAGTGAGCGTACCTCTTGCCGTCGATTTGGGCTGGGGATGGAGAGGATCGCTTGCGTCTTGGAGTATCCTGATGGTGTTGGCACTTGCAATTTGGATCCCCCAATTGAAGCCGCATCAATCCGCCAGTCAAACCAAGCTTCTCCCAGCCAAAAACGTATGGACTTCAAGGCTGGCTTGGCAGGTCACGCTCTTCATGGGAGCTCAGTCAGTGATGTACTTTACGCTGATCACCTGGCTGCCGGACATGCTGATAGCCAGGGATATGAGTCCGGTGAAGGCTGGGATATCCCTTTCCTATATGCAGTTGATCTCACTTATCGGAACCTTCTTCGTTCCCGGCCTTTTGATCAAACTCCGGAAACAATCAAACGTAATCCTGACTGTCGGCATCGGCTATGTACTCGGCTATGGGGCGCTATTTATCGAAAACGAGCTCGTCACCTACGTCGCACTTACCATCATCGGAATAGGCAGCGGAGCAAGTCTAAGCATCGCCTACACCCTCATTTCTCTTCGCTCAGCCGAAGACATGACCACAGCAAAACTCTCAGGCATGGTGCAGTCGGCCGGATATATACTCGCCGCCCTCGGTCCCCTGCTTTTTGGAATTTCCATGGACATGTTTGGCAATTGGGATTTCTTGATTTGGTTTTTGCTCCTGATGACCGTCCAATTCCTGGCCTTTGGCATTCCTGCAGGAAGGGATAAAAAGATACTCTAGGATTTTCCGGGCCGGCATCCCCGATAAAACCCGTATTTTTGCACAAGCTTTTATACACTCATGCAAGACCTGTTTAACTCCCTCGGAATCTCCGACAACCTGCTCAATTACGTCCTGATGCCGCTTCTGATCTTTGTGGCGCGAATCGGCGACGTATCGATCAACACGCTCCGCATCATGTTTATGATGAACGGAAAAAAGGGAATCGTACCCGTTTTGGGATTTTTTGAAGCCATGATCTGGCTCTTGGCAATCGGGCAAATCTTCCAAAACGTGGACAATCCCATCTCCTACATCGCCTATGCTGGAGGGTTTGCGACGGGGACTTTTGTGGGGATGGCCTTGGAGGAAAAGCTCGCCATAGGCCGGGTACTGGTACGGGTCATCACCCCCACACCGCACCCTGAGCTGCTCGAGTTTATGAAGGAAAAAAACTACCGCTTCACCAATGTGGGCGGTGAGGGGCGATATGGCAAGGTCAATCTGCTGTTCACCGTCATGAAGAGAGATTCCCTGAAAGAATTCATTTCCAAGGTCAAAGAGGTGGATGAAAAAGCTTTTTACACGATAGAAAGCGTGAAGCGGGTTTCCGAAGACGATCTGAACACGATGGAGGACAGAGCTGGTTTTCGAAGCAAATTCTTCAGCAAAGCCAGAAACTGATGGGTAATTCCTGGTTTCAGTTTCAGCAGTTTCGCATCCATCAGGATCGCTGCGCGATGAAGCTCAGTACCGATGCCATCCTTTTGGGTTCGCTGGCGAAAGCTGAAAACCCTACAAAAATCCTGGACATTGGCACCGGCACAGGGGTCATTGCCCTGATGCTGGCCCAGCGCTTTCCCGACGCGCAGGTCACCGCAGTAGAGATTGACCCCGATGCTGCCGAGCAAGCCGCGGAGAATTTCCGCGGGAGCGTGTTTGCAGGCAGACTATCCCTCATTCAGAGAAGAGTTCAGGATTTTGGCACAGAGGACAAGTTTGATTTGATTGTCAGCAATCCTCCTTATTTCGCAGACCACTTAAAATCTCCCGATTCCAAGCGAAACCGGGCACTTCATACGGATGAGCTGTCTTTTGAAGAGTTGCTCGGAAAAACATCTTCCCTACTTTCCCCGGAAGGAAATTTCTGGGCGATCTTGCCTCCAAGGCAAATGCGGGATTTACAGATTCTCGCGGAAAAATCCGGACTGCGACTAAGTCACAGGACACAGGTAAGAGATACCCCTGACAAGCCCTTCTATCGGGAAATTTGTTCCTTTTCCCAGAATGCGGAGGATTGCTCGGAGGAAATCCTCACGCTGAAAAATGCGGATAGATCCTACTCCACGTACTATTCGAGCTTGCTTTCAGGCTTTTTGATTGGGTATTGACGGAATTCAACTCCATACTCTCTCCTCAAATCGGATTCCCCATCGCTCCAATTCCAGCAAAATAGGCCCATACAGCTCCGGAATAGTCGGAATATGGAGGCCCTTGATGGCTATTTTGCCATCCAAAAAAAGATCAACCGCGATTGCCAAAGGCAAGCCAACGGTCTTGGCCATCGCAGTGCGCACCGCATCATCCCCCAAGCAAACCAGCGTAGAGGAGATATTTTTTGGCCCCTCTGCAGTCAAAATCTCAAACAGGTGCTTCATCACGATCATATCCCTGTCCTCCGGCTGTAGCTCCCAATCAATCTCTAAGATAGCCTGCAGGATTTGGGCGGGCGTGCCTTGGGTTTTGGGCAGCTTGCGGTCTTCGAAAAATCCCAGCCACTGTATCTTTTCAAAAGTCGGGAAATCCAGCTCTGGAATCGCCTCTGCGAGCTTTTCCTCCACACTCAATTGGTCATGGTAAGGCAGGAAGGCATTCAAAAACTGCTTCAGTGTTGCTCCCGGGGAAAACTCTAGCTGAATCGAGTCATCAGTCATGCCCAGCTGTACAAAAACGTCCCAAGCGCGGCAATAACCGACTCTTCGAAGCGTGCCGCGAAGCATGGTTCGGATATCCTCCAGTCCATATTTCGCACGATAGCTCAGTGAGTCCCGATTAGGATACCCCTCGAATCCCGCAAAACCCGAGATGCTAACCGGCTCCAAGCGGCGAAAAAGCTGGTGATAGGGCACATACTTCATATCACCCTTTTCGATATAGCTGGAGGTTCCGACCCCAGCGAGGACGACATTTCTGGGATTCCAGGTAAACTTGTAATTCCACGGATTATCCTCCGAATCTGGAGCCAAGAGGCCACCGCAATAGGACTTGAAGGAGACGATCTCCTCTCCCCTTGCCTTTGCGGCATGGATGATCCTCATGGCGGACATATGGTCTATACCCGGATCCAAGCCACATTCATTGAGAAAGAAAAGCCCTCTCTGCTTTATTTCAGAGGCCATAGCTTTCATTTCCGATGATTCGTAGGATGCGGAAAAAAAATGCTTGCCCAAGCTCAAGCAATCCGACGCAACTAAGGGGTGCATAGACGCCGGCAACATAGAGATCACCACGTCAGCTACAGAGATCAACTCACGTCTCTTGGCGTCATGTATCGAATCCAGAAATTCCGCTGTTGTACCCGGACGATTTTGCAGCCTCGCCTTCGCCGCCTCCAAGTCCAGGTCAGCCACTATTAAGTGCCTGTCCTTTTTGACACAGGTATCTGCCAAATAATCAATCAAAAAAGAGGTGGATTTCCCCGCTCCAAGAATTAAAATCGTGCTCATCTCTAAAGTTTACACAACTAAAATGGGAATATTTTCCCGGGGATATAGACTGGCTGAAGGTAATTCTCGAACATTTCCCTACTTTGAACCGTTGCATTTGCCCAAAGCAATTTCGTAGGTTGAAAAAGATAAATCTGAATTCGGAAATCGAGGAATTGAGTCCAGAAGAGCTGGATGATCGAGAGCAGAACTTGCTGTCGAGAGCGCAGGAAGTATCCAAGATGGCCTATGCGCCCTATTCCAACTTCCAAGTGGGCGCCGCCGTTTTGCTGGAAAACGGTGAAGTCCTCCAGTCCTCCAACCAGGAAAATGTCAGTTTCCCGGCCGGATCCTGTGCTGAACGCCTGCTGCTAGGCTATGCTGGTGCCAACTATCCCGACTCGGCACCGCTGATGCTTGCCATCGTTGCGAGGCGCGCCGGCGAGAAAGTCTGGGCAGAAGTCTCCCCCTGCGGCATCTGCCGACAGACGATCAATGAGTCCGAAAAGCGCTTTGGAAAACCGGTGACGATGCTGATTCTGAGACAAAATGGAAATATCCTGCGGGTAAAAGGAATCTCCGAACTACTACCGCTGAAATTCAATGATCTTAATACATAGGGATAAACCGCGCCCCGTCTATTTTTCCGTATTTTCTAGTTGCGCAAAAGGAAACCAGCTGTATTTCATTACATTTAGGACAAGTACATTTTCAATCCAGGTGTCGTAAACCAAAAAGCCATGATCGGAATCGCCATTTTCTTTGTCGTTTTAGGAGCTCTTGTAAAATATGGAAAGATGTACTTCCTGATAGCCGGATATAACACGATGTCCTCTTCCGAAAAAGAACAAATTGATGTGGAAGCTGTGGCCAATGTCTTCCGAAATGGAATGTTTGGAATGGCTGCCCTCATCCTCATTGGCTACATTGCAGCCAAAATCACGGGGGATGGTTCCCTGCAGCAGACACTATTTTTCGCGGCCATTTTCATCGGTGTACCCTACCTCGTCATTGCTTCCAATCTGAAAAAGCACAAATAATCTGAATGGGCTAGGCTGCTACTAACGTCGATCAAACAAACTATCTTCGGCTATTCCAAAAAAAATGACTCGCTCCCCGTGAAGCAGACCATCCGATTTGAGTACGAAGCACACTATCACCTATCCCAAGAGCCTAGCTACGAAGAGGACGAAATCTGGCTTGTCTTGCACGGATACGGGCAATTGGCGGAGTTTTTTGTCCGGAAGTTCAAGCCATTTTCGACACCGGAAAGACTTTTCATAGCCCCAGAAGGAACCAACTACAACTATTTGGAGGGGTTTCAAGGCAGGGTCGGAGCAAACTGGATGACCAAACACGAGCGCGAAACGGCCATTGCCAACAACCACCGACTTCTGGATGGGCTAATGGACACTTTCCTAAAAAATTATCCTAAACAGCCGACTGTCCACGTGTTGGGATTCTCCCAAGGCGCCGCAACTGCCACCCGTTGGGCCAGCCGTTGGCATGGGAAAATAGACACGCTGGTGCTTTGGGCGGGTGGATTTGCGCTGGACATGAACTTGGAGATCGCACGGGATGTCTTTTCCGGGACAACGCTGGTCCTTGCGCTTGGGGAAAAAGACGACATCATCAGCCAAGACAATATTGTAAAGCAGGAGGAGCTGATCGCAAGCCTTGGAAAACCGATTCGGAGGGTATACTACCCGAGTGGACATGAGCTGGATACCAAGCTTTTGCAAAAAATCATAAATCGACAGATATAAGACTATTTTTTGGCCTTGGGATTGCTATGTTTGAAACAATTTGCCGAAATTTTACCTTTCGTTTTTTTAGATAAATCTTGACACCAATACATGCTTTCGCTTACTGAAAAAGAGGTAGACAATATTGCTGCCCAGTTACTCAAAGGAATGATCTGCTTCTACCAAATCGACAAGAAGAAGATCCATCAAATGCCTGATGACGAAGACTATTTCAATTACGATCTGACTCCCGAAGAGGAGGACATATTGGACGAAATTGATGAAGATCCGGACAATTTTGCGGAATTCACGAGAATGGAGCCAGCACAGGAGCATCAGATGATGCAGGATTTCATCGACCGAAAGGTAAAGGAGCGAAACCTCGCTGAGGATCTGGTCAATGCGCTCAGCAAGCCAAAAGCGGCGACCGGGTTCAAATTTTTGATCGACGGGTCCAAATACAAAAGCGAATGGGTAGAGTACCGAAAAGGGAAGTACCAGGATTGGGTCAAAGAACAGGTCGATGCCTTCAACTTTGCAGAAGACTAAGCAACCACCGCCCGGAGATCTTCGGGCGGTTTTGATTTTGTATCTAATGTAATCTTCTGACATGTCTACGCTTTCTATCCGAAATTCCTTGCTGCCCGGCGACCTTGGGCAGGTAGCATACCTTCATGGCAAGATCTACGCTGCAGAGCACGGATTTGGACAAGGCTTCGAGGCCTATGTCATGGAAAGCCTGCTTGAGTTTTACCGTCAATATGATCCGGAAAAAGACCGAGTGTGGGTGGTGGAAAGTGAGGCGAAAATGATCGGGTTCCTTCTGCTTATGCACCGCCCGGAAAACCAAGCCCAGTTGCGCTATTTTATTCTCGAAAAAGAACACCGCGGCACTGGCTTGGGCAGACGGCTGATGAACGAATGGATGGCGTATTTTAGGCAGAGAGCCTATGCCGGTGCCTACCTTTACACGACGAGTGGCCTCGACCCGGCAGTGCATCTCTACGAAAGCTATGGCTTTAGAAAGGTGTCCGAAAAACATTCGGAAGAATTCGGAGTACCCCTGAAAGAAATCCTCTACCAATTACCTTAGACTCAAGATTTACTTTTACCATGAAAAATACTGCCATTGTCTTCTTTTTAATCCTTCTCACCCAGTTTTCCTTTGGACAGGATTGGGATTGGGGCGGCCCAGTGGATCATCTTCAAAAGAAGCTCAATATCCGCCATTACCAACTAGAGCTTGAATTTTTACCAGAAACCCAATGTATCCGCGGATCGAACACCATCACTTTCTCCTCCGAAGAAAAGCTAGACACACTGCGACTAAACCTGATCGATGGCTATCAGGTAGAACGGGTCACAATGGGGGGAAAAGATGTGGAGTTTCAGCACCAAAATGACCTGCTCGACATTCTCCCCATCGATTGTACCTGCGATCAGGTTCAGGTTTTCTATGGCGGAAAAACCCCCATCGCGCCCAACCCACCTTGGGAAGGGGGCTTTACTTGGGAAAAGGACCAATTGGACAATCACTGGATGGGGCTGTCTTCGCAGGGTGAGGGATCACAGATTTTCATGCCGGGGCTGGATCATCCTTCCAGTGAACCTAGCGAAGGGGTCGACCTGCTGCTCACCGCCCCGAAACCCTATTTCGTCGCTTCCAATGGCCGCCTGCTAGCGACCACCGAAACGGAAGATAAGATCAGCTATCACTGGGCGACAGACTACCCTATCAACGTGTATAATATCAACTTCACGATGGGGATATTTACCGAGGAAAGCCTGGAGTTTCAATCCGTTTCCGGCGAGACAGTGCCCATGCACGTCTGGGTGCTGCAGGAAAACCGCGCAAAAGCTGCCGAGCTACTTGAGCTGCTGAAAATGAGCACGGAGACGCATGAGAAGTATTTTGGAGCTTTCCCTTTTCCGAAAGACAAAATCGCCGTCGTGGAGACTCCCTACCTCGGCATGGAGCATCAGACGATCAACGCCTATGGCAACAATTTTCAGTTTGTTCCGATGGGAGACACCCAATACGACTGGCTACTACACCATGAGCTCGGCCATGAGTGGTTTGGCAACAAGATCTCGGTCGCTGACTTTGCCGACATGTGGATTCACGAGGGCTTGACCGCTTATGGGGATTTCTTGTTTTATTGGGAGCATGGCGGGCCCGATGCCTACTTTGCCAAAGTGAAAGGCGACTACAAGTATATTCCCCACGCTAAGCCCGTGGTGAGCGCCCCCAATTCTACTGAAGGCGAATCCTACCATGGGGAAATCTACTCCAAAGGGGCGATGGTCATCCATTCTCTCCGCGGGATTTTGGGTGACGAGGTCTTTTTTCCCATGATCAAGGCTTTTGCGAATGACGAGCGATTCACCTACCAAAATCAAGTCAGCACGAAGGACTTCACCGACTTTGTCCAAAACTACACGGGACAAAACTTGGAAGGCTTTTTTGGGTTATATCTATACACCATCGAATTGCCGAAGCTGAAGGTGGCGAAAAAGGGAAAGTCGAGTTACGCCATTTCCCTTCAAGGAATTGACTTCTCCATGCCTGTGGAAATCGAGACTTCAGAAGGACTGGTGAGGATGAACCTCGGACCGAAACCAACCCAAGTGAACAGCACGACTCCTCCGCAGGTTGATCCGAATGGTTGGATCATGTTGGCGAGGTAATTACCTGCATTTATCTATTTGGTCTGATTTTGGAAGTTCTGCGGTCAGTTCTTTTGATTGTATTCAGGCATTTACTTAATTGATAGCAACCCCTGTTGCTTAGTTTTTTTTCACCAAATCATTTGTTAGATGGAAAAGCACTTGTATGATTCCGGTTTGATCGGGAATTGCTCCTTTATCGCCCATATCCAAAAAAACACCAATATTTCCTGGCTTTGCATGCCCAGATTCGATTCGGACTTTCTGTTCGGCGGAATCTTGGACGGAGAAAAAGGCGGAGAATTTACCGTTCTTCCGGAGCAGAAGGAATTTGAATCCACTCAGGCTTACTTGGAAAATACCAATATCCTGGAAACGGTCATCCATGCTGGCGAGGAACGGTACAAGGTCACGGACTTTGCACCACGCTTCAAAAACTACGACCGCTACTACAGGCCGCTGATGCTTATCAGAAAAATACAGCCCCTATCAGGCTTTCCCAAGATCCGCATTAAGTGCCAACCTATGGGCGGCCGGGGTGAGCAAAAGCTGAAAGGAAGCCTTGGCAGCAACCATATCCAATTTTTGGGTCACGAGCAGGAAGTCAGACTCACCACCAATGCTCCGCTGAGTTTTATCATGGAGGAAAAGGCCTTTGTGCTGCAGCGACCGATCTATCTGGTCTTTACCTACGGACGGCCACTGGAGGCTCCCATAGAGACTACAGCAGAGCATTTCCTACAAGCCACCGCAGAGTATTGGTACTCATGGGTCAAGTCCACCAGTATCTACAATTTTCACCAGCGCCTCGTTCTACGCTCTGCCCTCATCCTAAAAATCCACCAATACGAGGACACCGGGGCTATCATCGCTGCATCCACCACTTCCCTGCCGGAGTCTCCAGGCTCCACACGCAACTGGGACTATCGCTTCTGCTGGATCCGGGACAGCTACTATACGCTGACATGCTTCAACAGCATAGGCCACTTTGAGGAGTTGGAAAAGTATTTTGACTACATCCAAAATCTCCCTACCGTACAGGACAATCGTTATCAGCCCCTATACTCCATCACGGGCAACTGGTTTTTGTCCGAGGAAATAAGCACCCTAGCCGGCTACCTGGGAAACAAACCGGTTCGATTTGGCAATCTGGCCTACACCCACGTGCAGAATGATCTCTATGGCCAGGTGCTCGTTTCCCTGCTGCCGCTGTACTCGGATCACCGGTTTACGGCAAAAGAGCGAAGCTATTCAGAGCCCATGATCATGAATCTTCTGAACAAGATCGAACAGACGATGGATGAAAAGGACGCTGGACTATGGGAATTCAGAAACTTGGCGCAAGAACATTGCTACACATTTTTGTTCCACTGGGCAGGTGCCTCCGCCGCCATCAAGATCGCCGCCCGTCTCAACAACGACGAAATGCATCAAAAAGCCACAGCGTTAAAAAATGCAGCCATCAAAAAAATAGAAGCCTGCTACCTCCCAGAGCGTAAGGCCTATGCACAGGCGATCGGCGTCACTCACATGGATGCAAGCACCCTACAGCTGATCACCATGGGTTATTTCGGCAATGACATCGAGCGGGCAAACAACCATCTCAAAGCCTTGGAAAGTGAGCTTTTGGCCAAAGACTACTTATTTTACCGCTACAAGCACAATGATGATTTTGGGGTACCGGAGACGACCTTCCTCATCTGCGCCTTTTGGTACATCGAGGCCCTGGCCTGTGTCAACCGACTCGACGAAGCCATTGAGGGCTTTGAAACCCTGACCAAGTACTGCAACCACTTGCAGTTGTTTTCAGAAGACGTGGATCAGGCCTCTGGAAGCCAATGGGGCAACTTTCCGCAAGCCTATTCCCATGTCGGCCTGATGAATGCAGCGTTTCGAATTGGGAGAAAACTGGACAAACCCAATTTTCTCTAGACCCCAATCCGGCAATTCCATCTATTTGGTCAGGGCAGCTAGTAGCTGCCTTACCTGTCGGAAAGACTTGATGTTGTATGTGGCTTGGGTATAGCTGTATCCCACTCTGATTGTGTAGGCCTCTTTGGGAAGTGCCTTAAAGGTATCCTCGTCGGTCCAGTCATCGCCTATGGCGAGGATGAAGTCATTTTCGAGACCTTTCAGCAGAGTCAATGCCGCCCTTCCCTTGTTGATATCCGGTCGTTTGATTTCCAAGACCATATTTCCTTCCAATACCTGAAGGTTATATCCACTTGCCATGTATTTCAGGTGACTAAACAATTCCCGCATCCTGAGGTCGCCCAAACCGCTTTCCACTTTTCTATAGTGCCAAACCAAGGAATGGTGTTTTTCCTCAATAAATGCACCTGGAGTCCGCAAGACGTAGTATTCCATCACATTGCGGATATCCTGCTTCCAGTGGTCGTCAACTTCGGCATATAACTCCCAAGAGTCTTGGTTTTCTTTCCTTCTCATCCACACGCCGTGCTCCGCGATCAGATCTATGGGAAAGTCATGAAACCACTTTTCGAGTGTATCCTTGTCCCTTCCGGAAATGATAACAACCTGGGCCATCCGGCTTAAGTCTCGGACAAGATCCTTTAGCTCCTGATCTGGAACGGCGTTTTGAGGATTGGATGTAAATCCCGTAAGCGTACCGTCATAGTCTAGAAAAAGAATGGGTTCATGGGCTGAGCGAAAAGCCTCGCTTATTTCCTCAATCACTTTTTGGTCGACATTTTTTGAGGTAAACTCGGCCTGCTTTGCCTTTACATGACGAAGGCGATCCATAAAGACCTTCACCCATTGGAACACATCGTACTTTTGGAGGCTTTCCTGCATCGAGCGGATTCGGACTTTTTGCTCCGATGGCTCCATGGTCAGGGCTTGGTAGATGGCATCGACCACGGCGCGCTTGTCATTTGGATTCACGAGTATCGCCTCACGAAGCTCTTTTGCCGCTCCTGCCATTTCTGAAAGGATCAAAACGCCCCTCTGGTCGATCTTGCTTGAGACAAATTCCTTGCATACCAGATTCATCCCGTCGCGCAGCGGTGTGACCAAGGCGATGTCCGACATGCTGTAAAAAGCACTCAACTCCTCAAAAGGAAAGCCTCGATAAAAATAGTGCACAGGCACCCAATTGAGCGTCGAAAACGAGGAATTGATCCTGCCGACCAGCAGGTCGATTTCTTCCTTGAGTTCCTTGTATGACTGGACCATGTCACGACTGGGAACGACGATCATGATCATGGATACTTTGCCATGCAGGTCTGGATGCTCTGTCAGCAGATCATGAAATGCCTGAAGGCGTTGCGGTATTCCCTTGGAGTAATCGAGCCTGTCAATGGTGATGATCAGTTGCTGGTCGCCGACTTGCCGACGGTATTCCTTGACCAGGCTTTGTGTTTTGCTGCTTTTGGCTTGGTCTTCAAATTTGCCGTAGTCAATTCCCATGGGAAAAGAATCGACGTTGATAATGCGGTTTTCCGCCTGGATCGTACCACTTTCGGAGGAAAGGCCAATGATACGGCTGACTGCGCTCAAAAAGTGGCGCATGTCGTCATAAGTATGAAAGCCGACCAAATCCGCTCCACACACGCCATCGAGTATCTCCTTTCTCCAAGGGATCATTCGAATAATCTCATAGGAAGGAAATGGGATGTGCTGAAAAAACCCTATCGTGGCATCAGGCAAGGCATCCCTGAGCATTTTCGGCAGGAGCATGAGCTGGTAGTCATGGATCCAGATCGTGTCGTCTGGCTGTGCCTTTTTCAGGATCGTCTCGCAAAACAGCTCGTTGACCCGGAGGTAAGCCTCCCAATGTTCGGGATTATAAGCAATATATTGGGTGAAATAGTGGAAGGCCGGCCAGAGCGTTTCATTGCTGAAGCCTTCGTAAAATTCTTCTATGTCCTTTTGGGAGAGGAATACCGGCACCATTTTGTGCTTATGGAGATCCAAGAAGATCTCCGCCCTCTTCTCTGGCTCATCGACTACATTTCCTGGCCATCCTATCCAGATATTTTCACCCTCTTTGTAGATGGATCCCAGGCCAGTAGCCAACCCTCCGGCTGAAGGAGTGTATTCATAGTGGCCATTTTTTGGGCGGAGCGAAATAGGAAGTCTGTTGGAGACAATAATTGTTTTTGACATTGGTTTAGCTTAAAAACATGGGATGAAATCCCGGTGAGTATTTGGCGGTCAAATTCAAGTTAATGAATTATGGCCAAGAACATTGAAAAAATGGCAATTTCCCTGCCTAAGATCTAAAAATTCCGAAACAAAAAAGCCCCGGTCGAGTAACCAGGGCTTTGGAGTATTTAAGTCGGATCAAAGTCCAAATTCGCTTTTCACCTTGTTCACGTAATCGAGTTTCTCCCAGGTAAACAATTCCACATCTAGGGAAATTTGGTCACGGTAAGGAGAGTAGAAGGTCTTGGTGACGACTTCACTTTTTCTTCCCATGTGCCCGTAGGCCGCTGTCTCCTCATAGATAGGGTTCCGTAGCTTCAGTCTTTGCTCGATCGCGTATGGACGCATGTCGAAGATCGCTTCCACCTTTTTGGCAATCTCACCGTCGCTCAATCCTACCTTGGATGTCCCGTAAGTATTCACATAGATACCCATAGGCTTCGCAACGCCGATCGCATAGGATACCTGGACGAGGATCTCGTCGGCTACTCCCGCAGCCACCATGTTTTTGGCGATATGGCGTGTTGCGTAGGCGGCAGAGCGGTCAACCTTCGAAGGATCTTTTCCCGAGAAAGCTCCACCTCCATGTGCACCCTTGCCACCGTAGGTATCGACGATGATCTTGCGTCCTGTCAGACCGGTGTCGCCGTGCGGGCCACCGATTACAAACTTGCCGGTTGGGTTGATGTGGTAGTTGATATCGGCGGTGAAGAGCTTCTGAAGCTCCGGCTTCAGTTTGGCTTTCACTCGCGGGATCAGGATGTCTATGATATCCGCCTTGATCTTGGCGAGCATCGCCTCCTCCTCGTCAAAGTCGTCATGCTGGGTGGAAACCACGATCGCATCGATGCGCTGAGGCACGTTGTCATCGCTGTACTCGATGGTCACCTGGGACTTGGAGTCCGGACGGAGATAGGTAATGTCCTTGTTTTCCCTTCGCAGCTCGGCAAGTTCCCGCAGGATCATGTGGGAAAGGTCCAACGCCAATGGCATATAGTTCTCCGTCTCGTTGGTCGCGTAGCCAAACATCATCCCCTGATCACCGGCACCCTGCTCTTCGGGATTCTTGCGCTCCACGCCTTGATTGATGTCGGCCGACTGCTCGTGAATGGCTGAAAGTACCCCGCAGGAGTTGCCTTCGAACATGTATTCGCTTTTGGTATAGCCAATGCGGTTGATCACATCGCGAGCGATTTTCTGCACGTCGAGATAGATGTCTGATTTCACTTCACCCGCCAGGATCACCTGTCCGGTGGTCACGAGAGTTTCACAAGCTACTTTGGAATTGGGATCGAAGGCCAAAAAATTGTCAATCAACGCATCAGAAATCTGGTCAGCGATTTTGTCAGGATGACCCTCAGACACTGACTCTGAGGTAAATAAATATGCCATAAATGCTTAATTAGTAATCCTTTTTTGAAGCCCCAAAAATACGGGAACTGGGGGAAATAAAAAACCTTAGCTTACTAACCGAGCCAAATTTACCAGAGCCCCTCTGCCTGGAGTTGTTCTTGGATTT
Organism: uncultured Limnohabitans sp.; assembly: GCA_964613865.1. Taxonomy (GTDB): domain Bacteria; phylum Bacteroidota; class Bacteroidia; order Cytophagales; family Cyclobacteriaceae; genus Algoriphagus. Next base: position 33,628 of record CAZTJM010000029.1, read on the forward strand.
TGCGGTTGTTTTCCCAGAACTTTTTTTCCACTCCGGCCCAAATTTCCCGAAACTCCCTACGCTTCTTGAGCTCATCCACCATGGGGTCTTGTGGCAAAAACAAAACAACCCATAGTTGGATATTGTCTTCCTCAGCGAAAAGCCGTAGATCATCCAGCGCCAAGTCTAGTTTGCCATCGCTTGCGTGCATCATCGCCAAACCGAGGTTTTTGTAGATGGTTTGGTCTTTTTCGATGTATTGTCTGTAGCTCTGAAAAAGCCGCTCCGCTTCGGCGGTCTTCCCTACTTTTTGATAAACTTTTCCGATGATCTGATTCTCGTGGACATACACGTTTAGCTTTTGTTGGTTTCGGATTTGGTTGAATTTTTCATAGTAAAAATAGGCAGAGTCGTAATCCCGCAGGTAGTAACTCACCTTCCCTATATCTTGGAGTATATCAAATCTGGACGAATCTCTGCCAAATTCCTCGATAAGCATACCTCTAGTCTTCTCCAGATCTTTGGTCTGAGCATAACTGACAAAAGCTCGCACATATCGGGAATAAACGTTGCCGGAGAAATAGACCAGTGACTTGTCGATATATTCCATTGCCTCATCCACAAAACCGGCCTGGACCAGCGCATTTCCCAAACGAAGGTAGAAGTAGCTTGTTGCCACCGAATCGGCCGGTCCAGCGTCTAGCTGCATACCTTTCAGCGCATATTCCAGATACTTTCCGGTATTGGGCAGATAGTTGGCATAGAAGTCCGCCAGCAAACCTATGATCTCCGAGGAATTGGGATTGTATTCCAGCCCTTTTTCCAAGAAAGGCAAGGCTTTACCATACTCTTTTTTCAAGAGGTAGTACATGCCTTTTGCCCTGAGACTTTCTGCTGAAGTCGGATCAAATAGCATTGCCTTGTCCGAATACTCCCCCAGTTTGTCGAGATGACCTTTTTCAGCCCTGAACAAATCGTAATAGTAAAAGGCGAATCCGGCACAGGCATAGGCCAAGGCGAAGTTTTTGTCCTCCTGGATCGCCTGATCAAAGAAAGTGACGGATTGTAGCAGATTTTCGTCTCCTCCTTTATTCAGCAGATCCAGCCCTTTCAGGAAGGAATCGTAGGCTTTGGGATTTTCAGTAAGTACTTTGTCTATTCGCGACTGTTCCTCAGGCGTGATCACTGCCTGAATCTCCTTGGCGATATCCTGGGAAATCTCCTGCTGCAGTGTAAAGATGTCGCTGACTTCCCGCCTGTACTGCTTACCCCAAAGGTGTCGGTCGCTAGCCCCTTCGATCAGCTGGATATTCAGTACGATGCGATCGTCTATCTTCTGACCGCTGCCTTCCACCAGATAGCTGACCTTGAGTTCCTCGGCCATTTCCGGGATGGATTTATCACTATTTCGGTACTTTTCGGCCGAGGTGCGGCTGAGCACTCTCAAGTCTTTGATCTTTTGCAGGTTGTTCAATGTGGATTCCATCAAGCCATTGATGAGATAGATATTCGTGGAATCGGCGCTGTCATTCTTGAAAGGCAGGACAACTATGGACTTTTCGAGTTGAAGATTTTCTTCGAAAATATCCCCACCAAAAAGGAACCACCCCAATGCCAAAAGCAACAGGCTTGCCAAAGCTCCGATAATCCAAGCCCTGCGGTCGGATAAAGAAGCTTCAGACTTGGACAATTCTAAAGGTGGCGGAACTACTTCAGGATGCTTCCCAACTTCTCCCGGAGGATAGCCGAAGTGCTCTCGAAAGCATTTGATAAAATAGGAAGGGCTGTTGAATCCCACTTGATGCGAAACCTCCGAAACATTCAAGGTACCCGTCCTAAGCAAATGCATAGCCCGCTCCAGACGAATCTGATTGATAAGCTGACTGACGGAGAGACTGCTGACCTTCTTGACCTTCCGCAGCAGATTGGACCGGCTCATATGCATGGCTTCTGCCAACTCTGCCACTCCAAACGCTTCTTCAGCAAGATGCGAATCGATCTTCGCAATCAGCTGATCCAAAAATTCCTTGTCCTGAGGTGAAGCGGTGGTCATTAGGTAAAACTAGAAGAAAAATGTGAAATGCTGGATGAGGGATGCGGGAAGTCCGACGCTTCGATATTGAGAGTTGATTATTCGATGTTCCATATTGAAAAGCTGAAAATCGGCTTGGAAAGGTTTACGGCGCTAAGGCTGTAAAGCTTGCCAGATCTCAAAGCCTCAGCTCTTTTCTACCGCTTGCAAATGTCAACTCGTAAACCGTTTCCTTAGCCGTTTTGCGTGATTTTTTATATCCCTGCATCATAGTTTATATCGCTCAAAGCAAGACTTATGCTTTTGTGAGCAGGACTGTTTAGCCTGGCGCGAGCCGCTGTTTTTACTTTGTCAGCATCAAAACAAATCAAAATCCATCATGAAAACAGCTATTCTAAACCCCCAATTGTTAGCCTGCCTTTTGGTTTTGGGTATGGTATTCTTTGCATCCTGCAACTCTTCTGCCCAGAAAAGGGAGGGCGCTCCCGATGTTGATCTACATACTGCGGTCCTTACCGACAATCTGGATGCGATCAAGCAACATATCGCCGCGGGAAGTGATCTGAATGAAAAAGATCCTTTTGGTGGTTCAAGCCCCCTGATCACCGCTGCGCTCTTTGATAAGCGAGAAGCGACAAAGCTTCTCTTGGATGCCGGGGCTGACATCAATTTCCAAAACAACGATGGATCCACTGCTTTGATTTCTGCCGCCTTTTTCGGAAGGCCTGAGATCGTCCAGTTGCTGCTGGCGAAGGGTGCTGACAAGTCGATCAAAAACAAGTACGGAACAACTGCACTGGACAACGTATCCGCACCTTTTGCCGAGGTAAAGGAAGTGTATGACATGATGGGCAACATGCTTGCTCCCATGGGACTGAAGTTGGATTATGCCTACTTGGAGAAAATCCGTCCGGAGATCGCCGAGATGCTGAAATAGCTTTTGTCAACAGACGACAGTCCACGGTCGACGGCTCTTTACCTCAATCCACTGGACACCCGAACCCTTCGACCTCGCGACTTTCGCCGCTCAGGTAAACAGACGTGTCAGGCTGAGCGGAGTCGAAGCCGATTACTAAGTAAACAACAGCCAAGAACAACAATGGAAAAAAACAATATGGAAAATCTCAAAAACGTCACTGGGAGACGCTACGACATCGACTGGCTGCGGGTGATTGCCATCGGTCTACTGCTCATCTACCATGTGGCCATCGGGGTCCAACCCTGGGGCCGCATGATTGGCTTCATCACTTCCGATGAGCCGTGGAGCGCCCTTTGGATCCCGATGTCGTTGCTGAATGTGTGGAGGATACCACTTCTCTTCTTCGTTTCCGGCATGGGAGTGTACTTCGCCATGCAAACCCGGACTTGGGTACAGCTGATTGGAGAGCGCTCCCAACGGATACTATTGCCTTTTGTGTTTGGGATGTTTGTCATTATACCCATACACCTTTGGCTATGGAGGCACTTTTATGGGATGACGCAACAGTACAGCTGGTCTCCCGGCCACCTTTGGTTTTTGGGAAATATCTTTTGCTATGTCTTGGTGCTCTCCCCTTTGTTTTTCTACCTCAAGAAAAACGACTCGGGGAAAGCGGCCGCTTGGATCAAAAAGGCGCTGAGCCGGCCTTGGGGTCTATTGGTAGTCCTTGCCGCATTTGTAGCCGAAGTGTTGGTGATCAATCCTGTTCCCTTTGAACTTTATGCAATGACCATGCATGGCTTCGTCCTTGGACTGCTGGCATTCTTTTTTGGGTTTTGCTTTGTGCTGAGTGGGAAGCCTTTTTGGAAATTGATCCAGAAGTGGCGCTGGGCCTTCTTGGCAATCGCTGGCTTGCTCTATGGTTTTCGGATCGCACAATATCGATGTCCC
>CAZTJM010000030.1:0-9148 GCA_964613865.1 uncultured Limnohabitans sp.
AATTTACAGGTTTTAAACTATAATCACGTCCGACTATTTAAGGGGCCTATACAACCCCAATAACCACAAATACAATTTTTGAAGTTTCGTGAAATACCTTTAAATCAAATGCAAATTGTTTTTGAACCTCTTCATCTAGATAGTGAAAATCTTCAATCACCACTATTTTACTGAATCCTGTTTCGGACAGAACCCTAACCAAGTCGTTTGGATCTTCCGGGTCTATTTCTAGTTTTTGAAATGTAGCCGTTTTCTCATTTTCTTTTTCAAATTCGTACCCACCTTCTGCTGATCCCTTAGCAAGCAAAGGAATTTTGCCTTCTCCGCCGACTTTTACAGCTATTTTGTGTTTTCCCGAGGTAGTAATTTCGTTGGATACTTCGTATTGATATCCTGCATTTTTTAACATCAGCTCGTATAGTCTTGCTCGGGAAGTATCTCTTGTACATTGCAAAAGAATACATTCTTCGGCTTTCAAATAGCTTTTTCTTAGGCTTGTTTTACCTTGTTTCGATCCGCCGTGTAACACAATATGTTTGTCACGGGTTAAGTCATTTACAAACCTGTTGTCTACTTTGTCTCGAATCTGATATGTCAATGGAACATCTCGAGAGTTTCCGTATACATCTGATAACTTGTTTTTTACTTCAGGTGCCATGGCATGTCAGTTTTTAGCAAATGTGGGAAAAGAACCCGAAAAACTTGTTTAAATGTTTATATTTTAAGTCAATAAATTTTTTAAGTGCAACTTTTCCAATTTTTAATTGTTTTCTCATTATTTGGATTCAATAGACAAGTTGATTCAAATTGCTCTAAGCCAATTGTGGGAGTAGGTTATTTCAAACCAGTTGATATTTTTCAAGTCAATTTGCATTTGGCTGAAATTTTTTACAACACTAATTCATATTAATAAAAAGGACGTAGTTGCTCCCGGTTACTATCGCCGGCTACGCCTTACAAAATTTCAGTCGGAAGTAACTGTCTTGAGCTTAAGCTTATTTCTTCTTCTTCTGCCCAGCCATCCATTCCATGATGGTGACCGGTCTGCCTTCCCAGGTGACTTGTGAGCCATCCAGGTCTTTTCGGGCTACGTTGGCATGGGAGTAGATCCAAGACCAGTGCCCGTTGTATCGGAAATCATCCCCGCCATAAAAGCCGGTAATGTCCGTCACATGGTCGTAGTAGGAAAAATGGACGTTTTTCGCTCCGGCCTTTTTCAGTCGGTCAAATAAGGGAACCACGGTCTCATCCGGTTTGGTGGTCATGTCGTCTTTCGCATGCACAAACCACATCGGCACATTTTTGATTTTCTGGACCATCGCATCGCTGATAAATTCATTGCCGTAGGCCAAGGCACTGATATAGCCCGCTGCAAAGTAATCGGGATGTTCCAAGATCAATTTCAGGGACATGTAGCCTCCATTGGAGCATCCGCCCACGTAGATTCGGGCTGGGTCTACGTTCGGGTTTTTGGCGACAAAATCCTGAAAGAGGGCAAACAACGCTTCGTTGTAAATGTCATTTGTCTGTCCTCGGGTCATGCCCTCTGCGGCCTGCATCCAGAAAGTCGGTGCCTGTGGCACGAGCACGTAGGCTCCCTGTCCAAAAAGCGCCTGAATCTCGGGAGATGCATAGTTGAAGGCCTTGTTTCCCAAAAGCGGAATCGTCGGATCATTGCCGCCTTCGCCGCCTCCGTGGAGCCAAATGATCAGCGGGGCTTTGGCAGTCAAGCCTTTCGGCGTAAATGCCGCATAGGGAAGGGTGACATTCCCGTGGGTAAACTTCCCGGTCAAATCAAAGTCATCCACGATGGGAAGGATTCTCCCAGCTTCCTGATTCCAGATTTTGCCGGATTTGGAGTTCATCACTGTTACGGCGTAGTCGATCCATACATTTCCTCCCCGGTTGCCGGTTCTGAGGTATTGTATCGGCGAGCCTATGGGTGCAACTGGGCTGACCGCCAAAACCAAGGTAGCGTGGCTTCCTTCGTCTACGCGATTTCCGCTTTCATCCGAAATGTAGGAATAGACTATCGCTCTCTTCCCGGAAGTTTGCCCGGCCGGAATTTCCCCGTCTTGGGAGCTTCGGTTGACATAGACCTCAAAGTCTGCCGCGTTTATTTCTTTGGCCGGTTGATCGAGATCCAAGATGATTTTGTTGGCTGCAGGGCCCCAATCAAAGCCTTCGATTACCAGCTTGTAGGAGCCGGCGGGTGGGGTGTTTTCGGTTGCCAGACCGATAAGTGGGATCAGAAAGACGATCCAGAGGGAGTAGAGGATTCTTTTCATATAGGTTTTTGGGTTTGAAATGATTGATATTGAATACTAGGCATTTATCGGTCCTTATTCAAAAAAAGTTATTTAGGTGGTAAAAAATCAAGCGATCTCTAAAAACGGTAAGGGAGCTTTGCCATGAATGACAAGCTAAAATCAGTTTGGATCACTGGAAGAATTCAAATCGGAGGGCTTTGCTATAAGCGACTTTGAGGCCAAAGTGCGCAGTCTGACGAAAAAGCCGACCGTGGATGTGGAATTTACGTTTCTGCTTTTAACATCTTTTTCAGAAGAATATTTTTTACTCTTCGCTATATTGAAATTCTTAATTCTCGTCACCCAACCATGACTAAAAAGCTACTTCGGCTTCTTCTTCTATTTTTTATGGCGAGTCCTAGTTTCTCGGCTTTGGGGCAAATTTCCACCGTGGGAAAGGAGTTTTGGGTGGGATTTATGGAAAACAACAGGGTAAATAGCGGCGGTCAGGCTGGTCCAGGAGCGCCTGACTTTGCTGTTTTGGTTGTCACAGCCAATGAAAATACAACCGGTGCCATAGAATACCTCGGTCAATCCTTGCCGTTTAGCCTGAATGCAGGCCAGCAGTTTGCCGTGCGGGTACCATCCCAGGACTTGGATTTGCTGCACCGCAATTCCGGAGTAGTCGAAAACAAGGGAATCCATATCACCGCCACTGGAAATATAGCCGTTCATGCCTTCAACGAACGGGTGCGGAGTGCGGATGGGACGGTGGTGCTTCCTGTTGGCGCGCTGGGCAGGGACTACTATGTGACCTCGCATTTTGAATTGCTTACTGCACCAGTGACTTACGATGGGAACATCAACAACGAGAGCCTTTTGCTTGTGGTCGCAACGGAGGACAATACGGAAATCGAGATCACGACCAGCGTCAATTCAGTAAGCGGCAATCAGGCAAATGTCCCATCCACAATAACTCTCAACCGGGGTCAAAGCTACCAAATCAAAGCCCGGGGTGACCTTACGGGATCGAGGGTTCGTGTGGTAGGTGATAATGCCGATGAGTGTAAAAAGATCGCCGTTTTCGGTGGGAACAAATGGACCTCAGTCGGGGATTGCGGAGAGGCGAACGACCACCTGTTCCAACAAGCCTATCCGGTCAATACCTGGGGTACGAGCTTTGTTCACGTTGGGCTTTTGGGACGCTCCTCTGGGGAGCTGGTCAAAGTCTTGGCGGCTGAGGACGGGACTGAGGTGTTTGTGAATGGAAATTCTAGAGGCACAGTCAATCAGGGAGCGTTTTTGACCTTGGAGTTTAATGCCGATGAATCCGGCAAGATCGATACCTCCAAGCCTTCATCGGTTTCAGTCTTATCCAAAAGTATGGCCTGCAACAATCCCAGTGCGCCAGGTGCTTCAACTGGCGATCCCTTCATCATCACCTACAGCCCCAGCGAGCAGTTTCTCACCAATTTGACATTCAATTCTATCGATCTTCCTTCCATTGTCAACCACTACGTGAACGTCGTGGTGAAAACCGGGACGCAAAACGGCACAGTACTCGACGGACAGAATATAGGGAATCGATTTTCAGCCTTGCCCGGGGATGCAAGTTTTCAATTTGCCAGAATCAATATTTCCCGCGGGGTGCATAGCCTCAGGAACCCGGATGGGTTCGCTGCTTATTCTTATGGGTTTGGTGAACTCGAGTCCTATGGATACGCGGCGGGTGCAGCACTGGACAATTTGAAGTTTGAGGCGGAAGTGGATTATGACTTTGAAGTGGAAGGTGAAAAAATAGCCTGCCTCAACCACGAGGGGATCTGGGCCCTCAGCTCAACCAATCCGGATTTTTCCTACTTCGTTTGGGATTTCGGGGATGGCTCTCCGACTAAAACGGGACAGGAAGTGCCCCATACTTTCAACAAGGCAGGAACCTATGAGGTGAAAGTTTTAGCAGCACTCAGCCCAAATTCTTGCGAACAGCAGGAGGAAGTGACTTTCGAAGTGGAAGTGATAGAGACAGAGGCAATGTTGGAAGGCGAACAATCCGTCTGCCCCGAAGTGGAGCAGGTGATGTACAGGGTCAGCGGTCTATTGAATGTTGCCAGAAAGGAATTTGAAGTCGAGGGAGGTGTGATTGTCAAGGAATATGGGGACTCTGTGCTTGTCAACTGGGGGCCAGCAAATTCCAATGCCAAGATTCGCCTGACTCCCTATTCTGAAAACGGTTGCCCTGGCGCAGCGCTTGAGTTGCCTGTGACGATCAATCAGAGAATAGAAGTAGGAGCAGCAACTGGCGAGCTCGAGGTTTGCTTCGATCCTGCTGTTTCGCATAGCTACTCGGCACCGATTACTGTCTCAGGCAGAGGGTATGATTGGACTGTGACCGGTGGTCAAATCTTGTCTGGGCAGGGAGGAAGCGAGATAGAAGTAACTTGGGATCAGCCAGGTATCATCGGAACGGTCGAATACACCGCCTACAGCCTTGTAGACGCCCAATGCGAAGGGAAGGCTGAGGCAATCCAAGTCAAAGTGGCGGGCGGGTTTGTCGTAGAAACTAAGGCGTTGAAGGAAATTACCTGCTCGGGTGACAATTCTGGCAGCATTTCCTTGGATGTGAGGGGTGGAGTAGCGCCATATCGCTATGAATGGCTTCATGATCCGGCCCTGAATTCGCCAGAGGCTTTGGGACTGTTTGAGGGTGTATACCAGGTTAAAGTAACTGACCAACTGGGTTGTACGCGTGTGATCGACAATCTCATACTCACGGCGCCGGAGCCCTTGGAAATTCTGTCTTTGGCTCCAACGGCTGTCTCCTGTTACGGAAAAACAGATGGAACAGTAGCTTTTGACATCGCTGGAGGAGTGGGGCCTTATTCGTTTGAATATTCGGGTCCCCAGATTTTTTCTGGTCAGATTTCGCTGAGTGACATGCCATCCGGCAACTATGACTGGGAAGTAAAAGACGCCAATGGCTGCATCATTCCCGTCAGCTTTGAGATCATTTCCCCCATCGCTCTGGAAGCCGAGGTACGTCTGGAAAAAGCCGCCTGTCCGGGAGGTTCTAATGGGGAACTGTTCGTCCTGCCCAAAGGCGGTTCGGGACCCTTTATTTACCTATGGAAAGATCCGGGTCTCAGTGGAAATCTGGTGACCGGCTTGGGGGCGGGGGTTTATGAATTGGAGATAGAAGACGCCACAGGCTGCATTAGCGTTGGCAGGGGAGTAGTCAGAGAAGCCGCTCCCGACGTCCGTATGCCGACGGGTTTTGACCCAAGACAAGGTCCCGGAGTCTATCAAGGTGTGACTTCCTGCGAAACTAACTTTCGACTTTGGATCTATAACCGCTGGGGCCAATTGATCTACAGTGGAACAGAAGGGTGGGATGGAAGAGCAAATGGAGAGGATGCACCGGCAGGCACCTATACTTACTTAGCGAGATACGATTTCGATTTGGAGGGAGTACCTCAATCCAGCGAATATAGAGGTGGATTTACCCTCATCCGCTAGTCAAAGTAGATTCGCTTGACGGTGATTTTTTTGTCATAAGTCAGCTGCTAAAAACTCAATCCAAAAACTGAGTCTAAATTGGAGGATTTCAATAGTTTTGCTTCCGAATGATTTTTGACCTCACATGAAGAAGATTTTGATTACCGGCGGGGCTGGTTACATCGGCTCGCATACTGCCGTTGAAATGTTGAAAGCCGGAATGGAACCGGTTATTTTGGATGATCTATCAAATTCGGACATAAAAGTCCTGGACCGTCTCGAAGAGATCACTGGAAAGAGGCTCGCTTTCTACAAAGGTGACTGCAACGACAAATCCACGCTTGATTCGATTGCTAGGGAACACAAGCTGGAAGGTGTGATCCACTTTGCCGCATTCAAAGCTGTGGGAGAGAGCACCGCCCAACCCTTGAAGTACTATCGAAACAATGTTGGTTCTTTGCTCGTGCTACTGGAATTTATGAAAGAGCAGGGGATTAAAGACCTCGTGTTTTCCTCTTCCTGCACAGTCTATGGTCAGCCTGAGGTGCTTCCTGTGACCGAGTCTACGCCAAGGCAGGAAGCGGAAAGCCCCTATGGAAACACCAAAAAGATCTGTGAAGACATCCTGGTGGATTTTGTAAAGAGCAAGCCAGGCCTACGAGTCGTCGCACTCCGGTATTTCAATCCTGTCGGTGCGCACCCAAGCGCAAAAATAGGCGAACTTCCTCTGGGGGTTCCGGCGAATCTCGTTCCCTTCATCACCCAAACTGCTGCTGGAATTCGCGAAAAACTTACTGTTTTTGGAAACGACTACGATACCCCTGACGGAAGCTGTGTGCGGGATTACATCCATGTGGTCGACCTGGCCGATGCCCACGTGAAGACGCTAAGTTATCTTCAGAACCAAGCGGATAACTTTTATGATGTATTCAACGTGGGGACCGGAAATGGAAATACGGTTTTGGAAGTAATCCATGCTTTTGAAAAAGTCAGCGGGCAAAAACTCAACTATGTGATCGGGCCGAGGAGGCCGGGTGATGTCGTAAAAACCTGGGCGGACACCACCAAGATCAACAATGTGCTAGGCTGGCATGCGCAGTACTCCCTGGAGGATTCGATGCGGGATAGCTGGAATTGGCAGAAGGGCCTTGCCTAAAACCTCAGAACCGGGATTTTATCCCGGTTTTTTATTCCAAGACTCTCACTAACAGCCTTTCAGATACCTTTTCGCTTAGCGTCTCGTTTGGATGCGAATCGTAGCTGACCACTAGGCTCAAGTCGTAGGCTTCTCTGGACAGGATTTTCAGTTGGGTTCCCAAGGCTAATTTTCTGCTGTTTAGAAACTCCAGGAATTCGGTAGAGGAATTGGTCAATGCGGTAAGTTGCACCGTTTGCCCGGGCTTGCAGGTGGAAAGTGGCGTGTAGGAAAATTCCTGCATCCTGCCTTGATTGTCTGGGATTGGAGAACCATGGGGATCAATAGTCGGATGACCCAACATTTCATCCATTCTTTCAAAAAATTTTGGGGCATGAATGTGTTCAATCTGCTCCGCTACTTCATGCACCTCTTCCCAGCCGAAGCCCATTTTCTTGACCAAAAACATCTCCGTCAAGCGATGTTTTCTGACGATCAAGGCTGCCTCTTTCTGGCCCTTTGAAGTTAGAGTGACGGGTTTATATTTTTCATAGAGCACCAGATCACTCTTTTGGAGGCTTTTGACCATGCTATTCGCCGTAGGCATGCTCACGCTAAGGCTGTTTGCGAGATCTGAAATACTGACTTCTCCCTGTGGGTTGGAAAGGTTGTAAAGCGCTTTGAGATAATTCTCTTCGGTGGTGGATGCCATGCCTGGAAGTTTGCAACTTCAAAATTACTCTGCTAAAATTAGGAAACAAATTTGTTAGAATGATCTAACATATTACTTTTGTATATCTAATCAATGTGCGATGACCACTCTATCCGAGAACGAAATAATTACAGAGATCAAAAATGAAATGAGAGTTAGGCATGAAGAATCCTATAAATGTCCTAATGCTGCATATATGAGAACAATATGTGTCTGCGCTTTTTTTACCTGCGTCTTTTTGCTTTCCCAGTCGGCTTTTTCCCAGCACATCCTTCAGGGAAAGGTTGTGTTCTCTTCTGGCCCTTTGGAGTTTGCCAACGTCCTGATTAAGGAAAAAGGGCTGGGAGCAATTACCGATAGTCTGGGCCGATTCGAGATTAGAAATCTCCCGGAAGGAGAGTATTTGGTGCAAGTATCCATGATTGGTTTTGCACCCCAGTCCAAAAGGGTTTCCGTGCCCTATGGCAAGGGAGAATTAATATTTGAACTCGATGCGATGGATGCGTCCTTGGACGAAGTAGTCGTCAGCGGAACCATGCAGGAAGTCTCCAAGCTGGACAGTCCAGTTCCCGTGGAAGTCTACAAGTCCTCCTTTTTCAAGGCCAATCCAACCCCATCGCTTTTTGAGTCTTTACAAAATGTCAATGGCGTACGGCCCCAGATCAATTGCAACGTCTGCAACACGGGAGACATTCATATTAATGGGTTGGAAGGTCCGTACACGATGGTTCTGATAGACGGGATGCCGATCGTCAGCGGCTTGGCCACGGTGTACGGACTAACGGGCATACCCCAATCGCTGATTGACCGAATCGAGGTGGTCAAAGGTCCAGCATCCACGCTCTATGGATCGGAAGCTGTTGGCGGCCTGATCAACGTGATTACAAAGCGGACGGAGCTTGCTCCCGTTTTGGCGGCTGATGCTTTCGTCTCTGGCTGGGGCGAAGTCAATGCGGATTTGGGTGTGAAAAGTACCCTTGGAAAGTCCGTCCAGTCGCTTACGGGCATCAATCTATTTTGGTACGACAATCCTATTGATAACAATGTCGATGGTTTCACCGACCTGACTTTGCAAAAAAGGCTGTCAATCTTCCAGAAATTTCAAGTCCAAAGAAAAGGAGGAAGGGTATTTACTCTAGCTGGCAGATATGTGAATGAAAACCGCTGGGGAGGACAGATGGACTGGACAGAAGCCGATCGGGGAGGAGACCAAGTGTATGGGGAGAGTATCCGCACGAGGCGATGGGAGGCTTTTGGCGTCTATCAATTGCCCGTGCGGGGCACCGTCAACTTCCAATATTCCCTAAACGGACACAAGCAGGATTCCTACTATGGTACTACCCAATATCTGGCTGACCAAAAAATAGCCTTTGGTCAACTAACTTGGGTGAAAACCAGCGGCAAAAACAACGTGTTGCTCGGAGCTGCCTATCGCTACACTTTCTATGATGACAATACGCCTGCGACGGAGCATAACGGGAGCGCCAACTTTCCTTCGGAAACCCATTTGCCTGGGGTCTTTGTGCAAAATGAATTCAAAATTTCCTCCAACCAAAGTCT
>CAZTJM010000030.1:9248-36325 GCA_964613865.1 uncultured Limnohabitans sp.
AACCGAGGCAATTATTTTGGCTTTGATGGTTCGGTGTTTTACACCTATTTCAGCAACCGCATCGTGCCCGACTATGAGACCAATCCCAACCAGATCATTTACGCGAATTTGGACGGAAATGCCGTTTCCAAAGGCATCTCGCTCAACGTGGATGCAGTTTGGCATTCTGGGTTCAAGGTTATGGCGGGAGCGACGCTGATGGATGTTAGCTTGGAGGAAAATGGCCAGAGGGAACGCCAATTGCTGACCGAGCGGTTTTCTGGGGTCTGGAATATTGGCTACGAGATTCACAGTCTAGGATTGACGGTCGACTATACGGGCAATGTGTATAGCCCAATGCGCCTTCCCCTTCTCGGAGAGCTGGACGACCGGGCCGAATACTCACCCTGGTGGAGCATACAGAATATCCAGCTGACCAGGGCTCTTGGCGAAAAGTGGGAAGTCTATGGTGGGGTGAAAAATCTGCTGAACTTCACACCTCCAGCTAACAGCATTGCTCGTGCTTTCGATCCTTTCGACAAAAATGTAGTTTTCGACGAGCAAGGTCAGGTAGTGCCGACCCCTGAAAATCCCAAGGCTTTGACTTTCGACCCGACTTACGTCTTCGCTCCAAATCAGGGGATCAGGGGATTTTTGGGTTTGAGATTTACTATCCTCTAGAAAAATACACTACGGAGCCTAGGTCCCTAAGGGCTACGAAAGACGAACCTTCCGATTTTTCTGCGGATTTCTCAAAGCGTTCTGTATCCCAACAAAAGCCCACAAAGAAAAAGCCCGTGTCGAGTTTCCGACACGGGCTTTTGGCTATTAGTGGTTAACTCAATTTGATCCGGGGGCACCTGCTTTTGGTTCGGAGCCCATTTTCTTCACAAGGTCTCCTTCTTTCAGTTCTTTGCTGACTACGAAATAGGGGCCGGAGATTACTTCGTCACCCTCTTTTAGGCCTTCCAGCACCTCAATGTTTTCATAGTCGGAGATTCCTGTTTTGACGGTTCGGATCTTGGCTACGCCATTTTCGCTGACGAATACGAGTTCCTTGTTTCTCGTGGTTCCGCCTGCCAAGGTGTCCACTTGGGTTTCACGGGTGGTGACTGCGGCAAGTGGAATAGCCAAAGCGTCATTTTTGGAAGTCGTCAGGATTTCCACAGAAGCCGTCATACCTGGACGGAACGGGTATTTATTTCCCTGCTTTACCAGTTCCTCATAGGAACTGTTGAGGATCCTGATTTTCACCTTAAACTCGGTCACGGCATCTGCCGAAGCCTTGGTGTTCGCCGTATTGGCGATGCTGGTCACGATGCCCTTGAACTTTTTACCCAGTGCGGAGTAGGAGTCCACATCAATCAAAGTGGTGTCGCCTAAGCTGAGACGAACGATGTCGTTTTCGTTGACATCCACCCGCACTTCCATCTTGGAAAGGTCGGCGATGGTCATCATCTCCGTACCGGCCATTTGCTGGGTTCCGACGACTCGTTCGCCCTTCTCTACCAAAAGGCTAGAGACAATCCCAGAAACTGGAGAATTCACGTTGGTGAGGCGGAGATTTTCGGAAGCTTCATTCACGGAAGCCTGGGAGCTCTTAACGATAAATTCGGAGGCTATGACATTCTGCTTGGCAGCTTCGAGGTCTTTTTCCGCCGAAATGTAGTTTGCACGGGCGGTTTCAAAATCCGCGTCTGAGATGGCTTTTTCTTCGTAAAGTTTCTTCTGACGGTTGAAGTTGAGTTCCGCTTGGGTAAACTGGGCTTCGGAACGCTGCAGCGCGGCTTTGGTCTGGGAAAGATTTGCCATCTGCTGGTTGAGGTTGGCGCGGGTTCTTTCCAAAGCGGAGATGAAGTTGTCGGGTCTGATTTTCACCAGCAGCTTTCCGAGCTCGACGGAATCGCCTTCGGCTACGTTGAGTTCGATGATTTCACCTGCGACGTCTGGAGACAGTTTGACTTCTACCTCTGGTTGGATCTCACCGGAGGCGCTTACTTTTTCGATGATGGAGGTCTTTTTCACGGTGGCAAATTCCACTTCGGTTTCTTTCGCGCCACCGATCCATCCGGCAGATCTGCCGATGATCGCGACGACAATGATGAGTCCCACTGCGCCCAGCAGGTAATAAAGGAGTTTGTTGGACTTTTTAGTAGCCATGGTTTAGTTGAGGTTGATGGGGTTACCGAGATAAAAATCAAGAACTTTTACTCTGAAGATGTAGGTGTATTTTGCGTTCAGCAGGTCAGCCTGCGCGTTGAACAGATTGTTTTGGGCCACTTGGAAATCGACCGAATTGATAGCGCCTAGATCAAATCTCTGCTGTGCAATGCGGAAGGTTTCCTGTAGGCTATTCACTCTGGTGACGGAAGCCTTGTAGGAAAGATCCGCGGCAAGCGCGCTGTTGTAGGCAGTTTCGATATCAATTCTAAGTTGGTTTTTGGCTTCCAACTCAGCCACTTCTTGAATGGCCGTTTGGGCACGAGCCCTTTGCAGGCTCGACTTGTTGTTGAAATTGGTGAAGATCGGAATGCTCAAGTTGAAGCTCAATGCTTGGGACAGGTTGTCCTTGAACTGTTGGGAAAACTCCGGTCTATCCATGCCAAACACTTGGTCCACATAGTTGGTGAATACGTTGGCACCTACTCCCAAAGAAGGGTAGAAGGCTCCCTTGGCTATCTTCTCCTGGTACTCAGCACTGAGCACATTCGCCTCTGCCGCCTTGATCTCAGGCATGATGTTCACCGCCGTTTCGTAGATTTCCTCGCTTGTCTCGGCAGCCATCAGACCCTCCTGCATTTCAAATTCCGGCTCGATGACACTGAAATCGTCGGAAAAGGGAATTTGCATGGCCTGGGCCAAGTTCAGTTTGGCGCTGCGGTAGCTGTTTTGGGCGTTGATCACCTCCAACTGATTAGTCGCATTTTGGGACTGAAGATCCAGATAGTCGGACATCGGCAATGAGCCAGCATCCACCAGTTTTTTGGTTCTGGTCATCTGCTCGGTAGTCGTGGCAAGTTGGTTTTCGGCGATTTTCACCTGTTCGCGATTGAATACCACATTGATGAACAGGTTGATGACGTTGAGCGTGATGTCGTTTTTGGTAGCTTCCAGATTGTACAATCCCGCCTCCAGGTCAGTTTTGGCTTGGGCAATTGAATTGTTGATCCGCATCCCTTGGAAGAGCGGCACATTGGAGCTTGCCGAGAAATTGACGTTGCCAATCCTGTTTGTTTCGAAAAGGTTGGTCACTGGGTTGATGGATCGACCCCACCTCACTCCGTAGCTGGATCCAGTACTAAGGGAGGGGTAGCGCTGCCCTTTATTTTGTAGCAGCGTCGCCTCTGTGATTTCCTGGTTTAGTTCGGTGCGCTTCAGAGTCAGGTTGTTTTCCAAAGCTATGTCTATGGCAGTCTGGAGGTCGTAGGGTCCTGGGGGCACTTCCTGCTGCGCATTGGCGAGACCCGAAAGTCCACATAAAAACAATACTAGCGTAAAAATCTTTCTCATAAGAATTAGTTGGTTTTGTCGGGATTTTTGGGATTAAAGGTCAATATCGGGAATGTAAATCAATTGGGAAATCCAGGGAAGCGACTTGAGGTAGCTGGTCGTAATCTCCCGGATTCCCGAATCCATCTCAATCACATGGCAGGCAACGTCGTTTTTGCCTTTGCGGGAGACCGACATGGTCGCAATATTGGTCTTTTCCTGGGCGATGACACTCGAGATAAAAGCAATGGCTCCGGAGATGTCCTCAGCTTTGATAATCAGTGTATGGTTTTGTGCCGAAAAATTGGCGACAAAACCATCAACTTCGGCGATGTTGATCACGCCTCCGCCGAGACTTTCGCCCACCACTTCGATTTGTCTGTCTCCTTTTTTGAGGTTGAGTTTAATCGTATTGGGATGGTGGATGGAGGAGTTTCCTATGGATTTGAATTTGTAATTCAAGCCTTTTTCAGCAGCGATTTCCAGCGCATTTTTGATTCTGGAATCGTCGGTCTTGAAATCCATCAATCCACCCAATATCGCCCGGTCACTGCCGTGGCCTTCGTAGGTTCTGGCAAAGGAATTATAAAAGGTGATGGAAGCCTCATCGGGTATTCCTCCCAGTATGCGGATGGCCGCACGCGCGATCCGCACCACTCCGGCTGTATGAGACGATGAGGGGCCGATCATCACCGGACCTATCATATCAAATACACTGCTTTTGTTTGCCATGGCGACTTCTTGTCCAATTTTGGTGCTAACACTTTTCCTGACTCAAGAATAAGTTATTTTTTGTATTGTTTCGGCATTTTTGGGGCGTTAAGGTGCTTTTGTTTACTACTTTTAACACCTTCTTTTCTGAACAATTACAATATCTGATCGAATTTGAACACTTTTATGAGCGAAACTGATACAGTTTACGTTTTCGATTCTCCATCCTCCACCTGGCTCCCAGCTTCCGAATTTCCGGTTCCCAATCGCGCCATGAATTTTGGAGACGGCTTGTTTGAAACAATGGTGTTTGATGGGGAAAAAATCCGCTTTTTTGATCACCACATAGACCGACTCCAGCGGGGGATGCGCATGCTGAAGATTGCTGGATTTGGATCGCGGTTTTTGGCTCTGCAGGATTGGATCAGGGAGGTGTATCCAAGGCAAAGACTTCGGATCCGTTGGAATGTTTTCCGTACCGGCGCTGGAAAATATACTCCCATATCCAACAACGCAGTGCAGACTTTGCACATTCAGCTATATTCTCCTTCGCCCCAAGTAAAGCCCAATACTTCATTTTCTGAACAGCTGGTGCTTTTTCCTGTTCCATGGAGTCAATGCAAGACCCTCAACGCGCTGCCCTATGTGCTAGCTGCTCAGGAGCGGGAGGAACGGAAGTTGAATGAGCTGATTTTGACCGATCACAAGGGTAACGTGGCAGAGGCGAGTTCATCAAATATTTTCTGGAGAAAGGGCAAAAAGGTATTTACTCCCGCCTTGGAATGCGGCTGTATAGCAGGTGTGGCAAGGAGAGCTATCATGGAAAAAGTGCCCAGGATAGTCACTCAAGGCGTGTTCCGGCCGAATGAACTTTTGGGCGCTGATCAGGTCTGGGTTTCTAATGTGACGGGTGTTAGTTATTTGGAAAAAATCGATTCGATGGAATTTTCTACCGAACCATGGGAGCCTTTGCTGGAAATTTTTGAATAAATCCGAGCTCTCCGATTTTTTTGCTGAGACCTTTCGACCAAACCCTTATATTTATCGACCTTAATTTGTAAAATTTAAACTAAAAGCTCTCAACATTACCCAAAACCACCAACCTAAGCTCTAACATGCTGCTAGAACCCATTGACCTCATTGTCTTTTTTGGCTACTGTTTCCTGATCATAGGAATGGGCATCTTCGTCTCCCGCGAGAAAAAGGGCCACGTCAAAAACTCCTCCGACTATTTTCTGGCTTCGAAAGCCCTCCCTTGGTGGGCGGTAGGAGCTTCACTGATTGCATCCAACATTTCTGCCGAGCAGTTTATTGGTATGTCCGGATCAGGATTTGCCCTGGGGCTGGCGATCTCCACTTATGAATGGATGGCTGCAGCCACCCTGCTGGTGGTCGCGATCTTTTTCCTGCCGGTGTACATCAAGAAAGGCATCTACACCATGCCCGGTTTTCTTCTGGACCGATACGACACCCGGGTTAGGACGACCATGGCAGTTTTCTGGCTTTTGCTTTACGTCTTTGTGAATCTGACCTCCGTGTTGTATTTGGGGGCGCTCAGTTTAAATACCATCCTCAATGTTCCTATGGTCTATGGGATCATCGGTCTAGCCCTTTTTGCCATGATTTATTCCATTTATGGAGGGCTGAAGGCAGTGGCTTGGACAGACGTGATTCAGGTAGTCTTTCTTATCGCAGGAGGGCTTGCCACTACCTATATCGCATTGCAGATGGTAGGCGGTGGAGACGCTTGGGAAGGCCTGGGAATCCTTCGCAAGGAAGTTCCTGGACACTTCTCCATGATCCTGAGCAAGGGTGAGATGATGATCCCTGACGGAAAAGGCGGTACCCGGGACGCCTATCTTGATCTTCCCGGTCTTTCCGTATTGATCGGAGGGATGTGGATCACGAACTTGAGCTATTGGGGTTTCAACCAGTACATCACGCAGCGGGCACTGGCCGCCAAGAGCTTGGATGAGGCACAAAAGGGGATGATCTTTGCGGGCTTTCTCAAGCTCCTGATGCCTCTGATCGTTGTTATCCCTGGGATTGCAGCTTTGGTAATTGTAAACAACGGCCTTGACGCTGGATTCATCAGCTCCATGCAGGATCCTGCGACCGGCCTCATCAAATCTGACCGCGCTTATCCGACTTTGCTTCAGGTATTGCCTGTGGGATTGAAGGGGCTGGCATTTGCTGCATTGACCGCGGCGATCGTTTCTTCTCTCGCCTCCATGGCCAACAGTACTTCGACCATCTTCACCATGGATATCTACAGCAAGTATTTTGGTAAGACATCCTCTGAAGCCAACCACGTGAAAGTTGGTCGAATCACCGCAATTGTTGCCTTTGTGATTACGGCCATTGTCGCGCCAGCTCTTGGTCAGCTGGATCAAGCCTTCCAGTTTATCCAAGAATACACCGGTTTTATCAGCCCTGGGGTATTTGCGATATTTTTCTTCGGCGTGTTTTGGAAGAAGACCACCTCCAATGCGGCGCTTGTGGGTGCGGGCTTGAGTATTCCGCTTTCCATAGTCTTGAAAGTCGTGTTCCCTAATCTGCCCTTTATCGACCGAATGGGTGTGGTATTCTTGATTTTGGCGGCATTGATGATTGTCATTTCCCTTGTCGAGGGCAAAGGAAAAGACCATCCTAACAGCATAGATGTCAACGCGGAGCTTTTCCGCACCAGCACCGGATTCAAGATCGGCGCTATTTTGATCGCGGGTATCATCGCGGCACTTTACACTATTTTCTGGTAAACAAGAATGAGAAGATTACTATTGGGCATTGACATAGGAAGCTCCTCTGTCAAAGCTTCACTACTTGATGCAGAAACAGGAAAATCCATTGCTTCCAAGGCTTTTCCTGAGGAGGAAATGGGGATCGACGCACCCGAAACTGGCTGGGCGGAGCAAGATCCCGACATGTGGTGGAGATATGCCAAAGACACCATTGCTTTTGTCCTTCAAAAAGCCACGGTAGGAAAAGGAGAACTCAAAGGAATAGGAATCGCCTATCAAATGCATGGATTGGTGTGCGTCGACAAAGACCAAAATGTCCTCAGACCTTCCATCATCTGGTGTGACAGCCGCGCTGTGGGTATCGGCGAAAAGGCCTTTAAAGGTCTCGGCGAAGACTACTGCTTGCCCCATCTGCTGAATTCTCCAGGTAATTTTACGGCATCCAAGCTCCGTTGGGTCATTGAAAACCAGCCTGATATAGCTGCCAAAATCCATAAGATTATGCTTCCGGGCGATTTTATCGCGATGAAACTGAGTGGGGAAATCCTCACCTCGGAGACTGGGCTTTCCGAAGGGATCTTTTGGGATTTCAAGGAGAATGGCCTGAGCGAAAAACTACTCACCCAGATGGAAATCCCTAAAGAATGGATTCCCGAGGCAGTCCCTTCTTTTTCCCTCCAGGGAAAAGTGACCGAGGCTGCGGCCAAGGAGACTGGACTGGAGGCAGGCGTACCAATTTCCTATCGTGCGGGTGACCAGCCCAATAATGCTTTTTCCCTTCAAGTGCTGAAGCCGGGAGAGCTTGCCACCACGGCGGGTACCTCAGGGACAGTCTATGGTGTCTGCGATACCCCGCTCTACGATCCCCACTCCAGGGTCAATACCTTTGTTCATGTCAACCATTCTGCCGAAAAACCTTCCTACGGCGTGCTGCTCTGCGTAAACGGAACCGGCATCCTAAATTCTTGGCTAAAGAAGGTAATGGGAGGGAAATGGATTGCTTACGAGGAGATGAACTCCATTGGCAACGGTGCGCCTATAGGCTCAGAGGGTTTGGTCTTTATTCCGTTTGGAAACGGGGTCGAACGAATCATGCAAAACAAACCCGTAGGCGCCCATCTGCTTGGACTTGATCTCCTAAAGCATGACCGCAAGCATGTGGTACGATCCGCTCAGGAGGGGATAGTCGCCTCTCTGACCTATGGATTCCGAATCATGAAAGATATGGGCATGAACCTCAAGACCGTAAAAGCCGGTCGGGCAAATATGTTCCTTAGTCCTTTGTTCAGAAAGACGTTTGTTCAGATGAATGAGGTAAATTTGGAATTGTATGACACCGATGGGGCCCAAGGCGCGGCTAGGGGTGCCGGAATCGGTGCAGGGGTGTTTTCCTCGGAGTCAGAAGCTTTTTCCGGCTTGGAGTTGCTGGAAACACTGGAACCAAATCCGATATTTAGCCAGCCTTACATGGATGCGTACTTTCATTGGGAAACCAAACTGAACGAGATATTAAAATCCGGAATCGCCGGATAAAAACTTACAAACCTATTTTACCTAAATAACCAATTAGACTATGTCCAAGACCTATTTTCCAAACATCGGCAAAATCAAGTTTGAAGGCCGAGAAAGTGAAAACCCATTAGCCTTTCGTTTTTACGATGAAAACCGTGTCGTAGCAGGCAAAACGATGAAGGAACATTTCAAATTCGCCATTGCTTACTGGCATTCCTTCTGCGCGACTGGTGCGGATCCTTTTGGCCCCGGCACGATCAAACATGCCTGGGATGAGAGCGCAGATCCCATCCAGCGTGCCAAAGATAAAATGGATGCGGCTTTTGAGTTTTTCACCAAGATCGGGGTAGAATATTACTGTTTTCATGACATCGATTTGATCGATGAAGGGGCGACGCTAGAGGAATACGAGGAACGTATGAAAATCATCACTGACTACGCGCTGGAAAAACAGAAGGCGACAGGGGTGAAGCTGCTTTGGGGTACAGCCAATGTCTTCAGCAACCCTCGCTACATGAATGGAGCCTCAACCAATCCAAACTTTGATGTTCTGGCCTTCGCTGGGACCCAGGTGAAAAATGCCATTGATGCGACCATCAAGCTCGGCGGCGAGAATTACGTATTCTGGGGCGGCCGTGAAGGCTATATGTCTCTGCTTAATACCGACATGAAGCGTGAGAAGGACCATCTTGCGAGATTCCTGTCTATGGCCAGAGATTATGCCCGCAAGAATGGATTCAAAGGCACTTTCTTCATTGAACCTAAGCCAATGGAACCGACCAAGCACCAGTACGACTACGACTCTGAAACCGTGATCGGCTTCCTGCGCCACTATGGATTGGATAAGGATTTCAAACTCAACATCGAAGTAAACCATGCCACGCTTGCAGGCCACACCTTCCAGCACGAGTTGCAGGTGGCAGCAGATGCAGGGATGCTGGGCAGCATCGACGCCAATAGAGGTGATTACCAAAACGGCTGGGATACCGATCAGTTTGCGCTAAACCTTCAGGAACTTGCCGAGTCACAATTGGTGATTTTGGCCGCTGGAGGTCTGCAAGGAGGAGGGGTGAACTTTGATGCCAAAATCCGGAGAAACTCCACCGATCCAGAGGATTTGTTCCTGGCCCACATCGGTTCCATGGATGCTTTTGCAAGAGGCTTGTTGATCGCTGCAGATATCATGGAAAAGTCCGACTACCTGGAAAGAAGAAAGACTCGCTATGCGAGCTATGATGCCGGAAAAGGGAAAGATTTCGAAGAAGGAAAGCTAACGCTGGAAGACTTGAGAAGCCATGCATTTGCATCCGGTGAGCCAGCTCAGATCAGCGGCAAGCAAGAGTACTTCGAAAACCTCATCAATCGATTCATCTGAAAATAGAGATAGAAAAAGTAAAATCCCGGGGCGATCGCTCCGGGATTTTTTGTTATCGGGTCTCATAGATTTCTAAAGGATGGCTCTCAAAGAGTCCGAAAGCCTCCGAGGATTTAATCTGTTTCCTACATCGAATTGATCGAAACGCCGTGTTACCACCACGTTAAGGCTAATCCACTTTCAAGGTATCGGCAATCTTCGCTTTGGACACTCGGACGGTCTGCGAGGAAATGGTAAGCGCCCCCAAAAGCAACAGCACCAATGATCCCAAAGCGATCGTCCCGAGACCAAATTCTACTCGGTTTGGAAGATTTTCCAGCCAAAGCTTATTGACAAAATAACTCAGGGGCGCGCCCAGGATCACGGAGATTACCAGCATTTGCAGGTAACCCTTGCTCAGCAGAAGGGTGATGCTAAAGCTGTCCGCACCCAGAAATTTTCGGATTCCCACTTCTTTGGTTTTTCGCTCGGCGGTGTAGGTGGTCATCCCCAACAGACCGAGACAAGCAATGAATATGGCAAGAAAGGAAATAAAGCCCAGGATGGAGACCACGTCAAAAATACCCCGGTGCGTAGCCTCGATCTCTTCATCCAGAAATTGGTAGGAAAAAGGGTGCACTGGGTCCAGCTCTTTCCACTGGCTCTCCAGGGCTGCCACAGTCTTCATCAGATCGGAAGAGGCGACCTTTACATTTAGGTACTGAAACTCACTTGGATTGTATTTCATCATCATGGGTGAAATCTCATCCTCATTGAGCAAAAGCTTATATCTGAAGTCCTTCGCCACTCCCACCACGGTCAGCAACGGACCACCCCACTTGGATTCGAATTGCAATCCGACCAACGCATCAGCTGAGGAATGCCCTAAGTCTTTGACCATTGCTTGATTGACTATGATTTGGGTCTGGGCCAATTGCTCATTTTCCGAAAATCCAGATCCCGCAACCAATTCAATTCCTAGGTTTTCATGGAAAGCCCGATCCACATGGAGAAGCCCGACAGATCGATAGTCGGAGACATCGCCCATCACTCGCACCTCGCTGTTGTTGTTGATACCGGTTGCGGGAATGATGTCGCAAGCCGAGATGGTCGACACACCTGAGATGCTTTCGTAATGGCTGCGAACCTTTTCGTGGTCCATTCCCTGAAGTGAAATATTGACGATGTTTTCGGATTTGAATCCGTAGTCGAAGGCCATGTAGTGTTTAAACTGGCTGTAGATCAGGATTGATGTCGTGATGAAAAAGAGTGAAACCACGAACTGAGATACCCCCAGTAATTTACGAAGCCGCAACTTGCCCGAACCTCCGAGGTCAGACAGACTCTTCAATGCTTTGATTGGCTGATATCCGGACAAAAAGAGGGCTGGATAGATACCAGCAACGATCCCTACGATGATTGCCAGCAGGATAAAGCCCACAAAAAGGGAAGGAACGAAGGGAAGTTTGAAGTTCAGGAATTGGTTTACCCAAAGTCCCTTGAATGAAGGGACCAGAGCCAGCAAGAGAATGAAGGCGATGACCAGTGACAGAAGGGCTGTGAGGACTGATTCGCTCAGGAACTGCACGACTAGGTTTTTGCGGAGAGCGCCGGTGACTTTTCTTATGCCAATTTCTTTTGCCCGGGTCAATGCTCTGGCGATCGAAAGGTTGGTGTAGTTGAGGCATGCCGATGCGAGAATGACCAGAGCAAGAGTGATCAGGAAATAGTAGCCCAGCAGCGGCAATCTGGCTTTGCTGTCGTTGTTGACTAGTCCCAGAGCTACATCTCCAAGCGCTTGCGGAATCATCTTGAATCCAACGGTATGATCCGCTTTGATTTCTTCCGCTTTACGCTTTACGATGTCATCTAGGGCAATGCTCAGGTCTTGGGGCTGTTTGCCCTGGCTGAGAAGCGCGTAGGTGTAGGTTTGGAAGAAAAACTTCCAGTCGTCCCGACGATCTTCAAGTTTGGTGGCGGAGATAAGGGATGGCATGGTGCTGCTGGAAACCAACACATCAAATTCAAGGTGGGAGGTATACTTGGACTGGTCTATCACTCCCGTGATCGTAAAGTTGCCCCATTCCAAAGGTGACGTTCCGGTCGTGTCACTGCCTTGCGGAAGTTTCATCTTGCGATCAATAAACTGAACCGTTTTTCCAACTGGATTTTGGTCTCGAAAGAGAAAACTTGCGAGTTCCTGGCTGACTACCATCGAGTAGGGTTGAGCCAAGGCTGACTTGGGGTTGCCGGATTCAAGCCCAAAGCTGAACACCTCAAAGAATTCCGGATCTGCAAAGTGTCCGTTGATTCCCTTTGATTTTTCCTCAAAGGTGATGTCTCCGCCTACGGCTGGGACCAGTTTGGTGGTAGTTTCCACTGCGGGGTATTCCGCTAGCTCAGCGGCTAAAGGCTGTGGAGAGGTGGCATATTGGTTTCTTGAACCTTCGTAGTCGGAGAGGATTCGGAAGATGCGATCCTTCTTTTCGTGAAACTGGTCGGAGCTGTTTTGCTCAGCCAGCATCATCAGGATCAGCATGCTTACCGACATGGCCAAAGCTAGCCCAAAGATGTTGATGAATGAAAAGGTCTTGTACTTGAGGATGTTGCGAAATCCTATCTTGAAATAATTGCGGAACATAATGGTGTGGTTTAGGTTAGTGGGAAAGCCAATGGGCTTGATAATTCCGGGGCGAAAGAGGAGCGCGACATCCGCGAAAAATCGAAGATTTGCCTTTGTCCTACCGGATGCTTTGACACGGGTGCGATACAGTTCGATCAGATCTCCCTCTATGCTATCCCGAATCTCAGGATCGCAAAAGGCACGGAAAATCCGCATGGGAAACCGGGGCGGGAGAGTAGTGTCTCTTTTCATCGCACTTAAAAGGCTGTTTTAAGATTCCAGACCACATCGGGA
The DNA here is from genome assembly GCA_964613865.1 of uncultured Limnohabitans sp. GTDB lineage: Bacteria > Bacteroidota > Bacteroidia > Cytophagales > Cyclobacteriaceae > Algoriphagus. Next base: position 21,952 of record CAZTJM010000030.1, read on the forward strand.
ATGGCCTGCCACAGATTCTCTCGGGTAGTTTTGGTGTAGGCGAGCGCATCTTTCCCATGTGCGGTGAGTTGGTAAAATCGCTTGGGCCTTCCTGCCCGTTCCTGATTTCCCTGTTCCTCAGAAGACTTCAGGAATCCTTTGGTCTCTAGGCGTCTCAAAGCCGCCTGCAGAGCACCCACGCTCACACCTCGTTTGAGACGTTCCTCCATCTCCGATTTGATTGCCAGTCCGTAGGCTTCCTGATAGAGGATTCCCACGGTGAGCAATACCAGTTCTTCAAATTCGCCCAGTTGAAACTTCTTCATAGCCCGTCAATAAATTCCTAATTGTAGTATTCAACCTCGTGCCAAGCGGCAAAAAATGGCTACAGCGTGGAAAAAGGCGATTTTCAAGGAATTAGGTTGTTCAATAGTGTACAGCCCTTTGTCTGATTGCGACCAAAAAAATCTTTGGCGGGCGAGACTATCGGGATTCTCGCGGATGTGTAAGCGCTGAATTTCAGATCATTTGTCTCTTGATGAGTCGGTGGATGGTATTCATCTTTTCCAACACTGCCGGGCTCACCACAAATGGATAGGCATCGGGCACACCCATGGATCTGTTTAGGCTATTGATAGTAAAGGAAACCGGCATCCAAGCGTGGAAGATTTTTTCGAATTTGGAAACACTATATGGATCGGATTCTATGGTTCCTCTCAAAATTTTGGATTTCACTTTTGGCCGGACCGAAAGACCAAAATAGTAGGCAGTTTCCGCCATGTCCAGAATATGGAGATAATGAGCCCAAGTTTCGGCCCAGTCTTCCCAAGGATGGGCGCTCGCATAGGCGCTGATGTGGCTGTTTTGCCAATCAGCCGCTGCTCCCTGTTCATAGTATCGACTCAAGGATTCCCCGTAGTCAGTTCTTTCATCCCCAAAGACATTTCTGAAGCTGGAGAGCGTCTGCTCCCTGCCTGCGACCAACTGGTCCCAATAATAGTGGCCGACCTCGTGTCTGAAGTGTCCAATCAACGTTCGGTAGACCTCGGATAGCTGCGTTCTTATCTGCTCGCGATGAACTGAATCCGCTTCGGAAAGGAGTATCGTGACGACCCCGTCTGCATGGCCAGTCATGACCTTGGAGTCGCTTGTCTTAGAGATGAAGTCAAAGCAAAGCCCTCCCTCTTGCACGAGCATCTTGCTGGACAAAGGAAGTCCAAGTCTAGCCAGCTGGTACACAAGGCGGTGTTTGGCGACTTCCAGCTTGCGCCATTTGGCGGTGTTTTCGCTGTCTGAAAGATTGGGAATGGTTCTGTTAAGTGCACAGGCAGTACAGAATTCGTCTGAGTTGTCGGCCGGAATCAACCAGTTGCACACTCCAAATTCCAGGTTTTTGCAATACTTGTAGGCTTTGCGGCTTTTGTCCGAAATCATGGGAACCCTCTCGGGCCGAAAAGTCAGCATATCCAGTGCTGTCACGGAAAATCCACATTGATGTCCGCATTTTTCACAGTAGGCGTTTTCGAAAAACAATGGATTCGAGCAATTGGCGCATTCAAATAGTTTCATAGTAGTGTGGCGTGGCGTTTTTGAGGCTGTAGGTCTGGTTTGCTTTAGGAATGCGGATATTCTTAAGGGAAATTTGGCAAAAGGTATATTCCCAGTTTAATAGGGTGACAAAATATGCGCCACGATCTGTGGAGTAGGGCCGGCTCGCTTGGATGGAAATCGGGGGTATAGGTTTCTGTCTAAAATCCAGCCGGCGTTTCTTTGCAAAGAGTTTTTTGTTTCTTTGGGAACAAGTTAGCCACTTGGATCATTGTGGCGATTTAGTGTGAAATACGGCTATTTAGTCGGCCTTTGTTGAGTTATGAGCAGTATAGGAAGGAAATTGTTGATGGGATTAGGCTTGGTTTGGAGCTTTTGTTTCCAGCCCACCCATGGACAATCGAGACTGGATGAGCTGGTTTTTCGGGGTCTCGACGAGGATCTGGGGCTATCCAGTTCCAATGTGCTCGCCATCCTGCGAGACCCTAATGGCATGATGTGGTACGGGACGGCATTTGGCCTGTACCGGTACGACGGCACTAGGGTCAAGTCTTTTTTCAGCACCAAGGACACAACTTCGCTTTCCCATAACTCGATCGCCAGATTGGCCCTCGGACCGGAAAACAAGCTTTGGGTAAAGAATGTCAACGGCACTTTCGATGTCTATGACCAGGCCACGGGCAAGTTCACCCGGGGCACCCTGCAATTTACAAAGCGATATAGTCTGGCCTCAGATTCGATAGGGCAGGTCATGAGGGACCGGCAGGGAAGGTTTTGGTTTACCCATAGGGAAAAGGGCATCAGTATCTTTGATCCGGTAAAAAACCACACTAGCTACCTGACTGCAGAAGGTAGGACGGGGACTCTTTCCTCAAATAAAGTCTCCGCAGTGGCGGAGGCCCCAGACGGGATGGTTTGGGCGGTCAATCAATCGGGTGTGATCGAGCTAATCGATCCGAACCGACTTATCGTGACCAAGACCCTGAGGCTTCCTTCTGCGAAAATTCCCGAACTGGCCAGTTACGAGCTGGTGATCGACTCGGATGGAGACGCTTGGGTCTTTGACCCGGAGCATGATCTCGGGGTATTTTGGGTAGACGGGCTGAGCCACGAGGTAGAGGTATGCAGGGAAAATGAAGGCACGCTTCGGTTGAACAACAACATGGTCAAAGCGGTCCTTGAAGCTCAAAAAGGCCAAATCTGGTTGGGTACGGACCATGGTGGCATTAACCTGATCGACAAGGAAGAGCCAACGGTTCGTTTTTTTGACAACGAGGGAAATCCTGATTTGGCTTTGCCACATAGCGTCGTGTACGCCCTTTATAAAGATCCCGAAGACATCATCTGGGTAGGTACCCATAAAAGAGGGGTGGCCTACTACCATAAAGGTTTGCTGCGCTTTTCGCATATGCGCAAGAATTTTTCTGAGACCAACTCTTTGCCTTTCAGTGACATCAACGCATTTGCAGAGGACAGCCTAGGCAATCTCTTCATCGGTACCAATGGTGGAGGCTTGATCTACCATAATCGCAAGAACAACACCTTTCGCCAGTACCGCCACGATCCCAATGATCCCAAAAGCCTCACCGGGGACGTGATCGTGGATCTGATGATAGACCATGAGGGCATTCTTTGGATAGGAACTTACCTGAACGGTTTGGGGAAATTTGACGGTAAGAGTTTTACTAATTTTTCCTACAGCCAAGAGCAAACAAACGGAATTCCTGGGCCAAACATCTGGAAGCTTTTCGAAGACAGCAAGCATAGAATCTGGATAGGAACGCTGAGATCTGGCATGTCTATGCTAGAGCCTGATCGGCAGACTTTTCACAATTTCCCAGCAGGAAGTGAGCCATTTAGACCCCACAACCAATACATCACCGGGTTTGCCGAAGACCGCTCTGCCAATCTTTGGGTGGCGGGCGGTACCGGGCTCAACGTCATCAATTATGACAAAAAGCGCAGCGCATATTATTCGGAAGGCCAAGGGGTCGGACTGCGGGAGTCCAGTACTACGGAGCTTTTTGCCGATGCGGAGGGTGTGGTATGGGTGACCACCCAAAACGGTCTGCACTATTTTGACGCCCGGGATAGCGTATTTGTCCACTTCGGACAGGAGGAAGGCTTGCCCACCGGCTACCTCGTGGACTTGCTGGACGATGAGCAGGGCAACCTCTGGATCAGCACTCAGGCTGGCCTTACTTATGCCCAAATCGATCGCAAGGCTAAGCCATTTGAGATCGTGTTTCAAAACTTTGACCAAAAAGACGGGCTGCAGGCTGCGCTTTTCAACAAAAACTCAGCGATAAAAACCCGCAGCGGCGAGTTTCTTTTTGGCGGGCCAAATGGCTATAACATCTTTCGGTCCGAAAATTTTGCCTTTGAGCAAAACAATCCCCCGGTGGTCTTTACCGAGCTGCAGCTATTCAATAACCCCGTGGAAGTGGGGGATGAGGTAGATGGCCGTGTCTTGCTCAATCAGACCTTGGAAAACATCGACAAACTGGTGCTGAATCATGATGAAAACATGTTCAGCATAGGCTTCAGCGCGCTGAATTTCCTGTATCCTGAGAAGAACAGATACCGATATAAATTGACGGGCTTCAACGAAGACTGGATCTATCTGGACGATGACTTGGCCAAGGTGACCTTTACCAACCTCGATCCCGGCAATTATACGCTGGTGGTTCAACCCGGAACGGTACTGGGAGGATGGAGCCAAGCGGAATACAAGCTCGACATCGTCATCGAAGCTCCCTTTTGGCGAACGCCATTGGCCTACTTCGTCTATCTGGTATTGATAGGGGCGGCGATTTATTTTTTCCGAAGCCAGCTACTCAATAGGCAGAGGGAAAAGTTTGAGAAGGAAAATGCTCTTCGGGAAGCAAAGCGGGTGCAGGAATTGGATAGGCTGAAGACCAAATTTTTCACCAATCTGAGCCATGAGTTCCGCACGCCTCTTTCCCTCATCCTCACACCGACAGAACATCTGATCTCCAGCTCCGGCGACTCGACGCTCAAGGGTCAATATCGCATCATACAGCGCAATGCCCGCCGCCTGCTAAAGCTGATCAACCAGCTCCTAGACGTAAAAAACGTGGACAAAGGCGCACTGGCTTTCCATCCTTCGGAGGGTGACATCGTCCAGTTTGTCAGGGAGTGTATCTCGGACTTTAGGGAGCTGTCTGAAAACCAGCACATCCACCTGCATTTTGAGTCGCGAATGGACTCCCAGCAGGCGATCTTTGATGCGGACAAGCTGGAAAAGATCATCTTCAACCTCTTGTCCAATGCATTTAAGTTCACGCCAGAGGACGGCAGCATAGGCGTCACCTTGGAGATGCTCTCCGAGCACGAGGACAAGGGCGTCCTGTCCCTAGCCGTTTCGGACTCCGGGGTGGGAATTTCACACGAAGACCAAGAAAAGGTTTTTGATCGCTTCTTTACTACTGAGGGCCACGGACAGCAACTGAACCAGGGAAGTGGAATCGGCCTCTCTCTGGCGCAGGATTTTGCCAAGATCATGGGGGGACTGATAGCGCTGGAAAGCACACCAGGCAAAGGCTCTACCTTTACGCTAACGATGCCGATAGGATTGATTTTGGCGGATGAAGACGAGGAAAAAGAAGAAATGACCGGAGAGTTCACTCGGGACAAGAAAGACAGTATTCTAATAGTGGAGGATCATCGCGAGTTTAGAAACTACTTGAAGGATTGTCTTTCGGAGTCGTATCACATTTTGACCGCGGCAAATGGGGCGGAAGCTTGGGAGACGGCGCAAGAGCAGATTCCGGACTTGGTGATCTCGGATTGGATGATGCCGGTGATGGATGGGAAGGAGCTTTGCCAGAAAATCAAGGGCGATATCCGAACATCCCATATCCCGGTGATCTTGCTCACAGCCAAAAAGTCCGAGGAAAACCATCTGCGTGGCCTGGACAGTGGTTGCAATTTGTACCTCACGAAGCCTTTTAATTTGGAAGTGCTTCTTCTGAGCGTGAAGAATTTGCTTCGCGAAAGAAGCCTAGTGCAGGAACAAAATCGACAGAAAATCCAAATCAACGCTTCTGAGGTAGAAGTCGTTTCGATGGATGACCAATTGATCCAGAAAGCCGTGGCACTGGTAGAGCGGCATATTCAGGATGAGCAGCTGTCCGTGGAGTTTCTAAGTGCTGAGCTGGCCATGAGCAGGGTGCAACTCTACAAGAAGCTCCAATCCCTGACTGGAAAAAGCCCCATCGAGTTTATTCGTCTCATCCGGATGCAGCGGGCCTCGCAGCTATTGCTGAAGAGTCAGTTGAACGTCAGCGAAGTCGCTTTGCGCGTGGGCTATATCAACGCCAAGTATTTTTCGAAGCACTTCAAAGGAGAGTTTGGCTGCCTGCCTTCAGAATATGCGGCGAAGACACTAGTACAGTAATCGTACGCTGTTTTTATTTTTGAAATCCTGCAATTCGACGGCAGTCTCCTGAAGAGCTTCCTTTTATCTATTTTTTTAGACTCCCTTATCCGAAACGGCGGGCAAAGCGGTCGGCACATGTCGACTTTCTTAAATGAAAGATAGCCTCCGTAAGGGAAGGCTGGCTTGTCAAAAGCCATACCCTTTGGTCTGCCTTAGCCAAGGCTGAACTATTCAATAGAGACGCTACGGAAATCTTTTTAACTGATTCAGGGAATTTTTGGAAAAAACCCGACAGAAAAACACCATGGAAACTTCAAAATTCAGGCGTATGGGCGCTTTTTTTTCCAGTTAACATTTGATACCCCAATTGAAAACATTTGGACACCCTCAGAAAAAAAGTCTCCAACTACATTTATTCGGATCAAAGCAATAAGCCCAACTACCTCGATCCTTCATAGACTTTCGATTGCCCGCCCAGGGCCGAGTCGGCGCAGCCCGGTTCTGAATATTGAAGGATAGTCTCCTGGTAAATGGGTTTGGTGCCGCGATTTTTTCTAACCAAAACCAACTCAGTGAAAACACAACAGAAACAATCCCGCTTCAGGAAATCTCCTTTTCCTTCTCCCGCCTATTATTCTTTTTCCAACAATTAAACCCTCAATGATGAAAAAACTATTACCGCTATGGCTAATGCTCTTGGTAGGTGTGGTGCAAGCTCAGGTGACCGTGCGCGGCACGGTCAGATCTGCTGGTGACGGACTAAGCCTGCCTGGTGTTACGGTTTTGGTCAAAGGAACCACGACCGGGATAGCCTCCAACGGAGACGGAACCTATTCCATCTCAGTACCCAGTTCCGACGCTGTGCTAGTGTACAGCTTTATTGGATTTAAATCCCAAGAGATTTTGGTCGGAAATCAGTCCGTCATCGATGTCAATCTGGAGGAAGACATGTCTTCCCTCGATGAGGTCGTCGTCGTGGGCTACGGCACCATGAAGAAACGCGACATGTCCAGTGCCCAGGTTTCCGTGAGTTCGGAAGATATCGAGCGCACGGTAAACACCACAGTGGAGCAGGCCCTGCAAGGCCGTGCCGCCGGAGTGTACGTGACCCAAAACACCGGAGCTCCAGGTGGGGGAATTTCCGTAAATATCCGCGGTGTCAACTCCATCGGTGGTACCAACGAGCCGCTATATGTCATCGACGGAGTACAGATCCAGCCCCAGACCGTGAGCTATGGCAATACCTCCGGAACCAATCCACTGGCAGGCCTCAACCCGAGCGATATCGAATCCATGGAGGTGCTTCAAGGTCCATCGGCTACGGCGATTTACGGTTCTCGGGGTACCAACGGGGTTATTATGATCACAACTAAGCGTGGTAAAGCCGGGATGACCAAGATCAGCTACAACTATCTGTACAGCTTGCAGGACAAGCCCGACAACTTGGACGTCATGTCTTTGAACCAATATGCTACAATGGTCAATGAGATCAACGAAATCACAGGCGGTACGCCTCCGGCAGCATTTCTTGATCCAAGCCTACTTGGCGAAGGGACCAACTGGCAGGATGCTCTCTTTAAAACTGCCGGACTAAACAAACACACCTTGACGCTTTCAGGCGGAAATGAGGCTACCCAGTTCTACATCGCTGGTGAATACTTCAATCAGGAAGGAGTGGCCATCGGTTCTTCTTTTGACCGCTATTCCCTTCGCACCAACATCGACAACCAGACCAGAAAGTGGCTGAAAATCGGAATGAACCTCCAACTCTTCCATACCGACGAGCAGCTGGCCACCGGAAGCTCGGACGTGATCAACAATGCGATCCAGATGGCTCCCAATATCCCCGTGACCAATCCGGACGGCTCTTGGGGTGGAGCGGACCCGATCAATGGGTCGAGCTTGCAGTTTACTCCGCCTAACCCAATCGCGCTGGCAAACCTGCTTGACAGAAACTACATGAGAAGGGGAGCCTTGGGTGGATTCAATGTCGAAATCGGCATCATCGAAGGGCTGAAGTTCCGTACCATGCTCAATGGGAACGTGAACTACAACAACGGCCACTTCTTCACGCCTACCTACACCTTGGGTTCCGTGACCAACGATGTAAATACCCTGAACAAAAATACTGACACCAGCTTTGGCTGGAACTGGAGCCAAATCCTGACCTACACCAAGACTTGGGGTAAACATGCCTTGGACGTGATGGCCAGCCACGAGGCTCAAGCCAACAAATACGAGTTTTTGAATGCCGGTAGGGTAAATTTCCCATCCAACGACCTGCCTGAACTGGGCTTGGGTTCGGCTACTGGCGCGACCAACAGCGGCGGTGCGGGGCACTGGGCCATGGAGTCCTTCTTCGGCCGGGCCAATTACACCTTCGATGAGAAGTACATCATTTTGGGTGCTTTCAGAGCAGATGGTTCTGCAAACTTCGGCCCTGAAAACCGTTGGGGTTATTTTCCATCCATGTCCGCCGCTTGGAGGATTTCCGAGGAAAGCTTCTTGGAAAATGCCACTTGGATGGATGAACTGAAACTTCGTTTTGAGACCGGTCTGACAGGAAACCAAGGGAATGCGAACGCAATCTTTGCTCCGCTGAGCTCTCCGAGCATCCCGACACCTTGGGGCGGTGGCTTCCTGGTTTCCCGATTTGGAAACCCTTCCCTGAAATGGGAGGAAACCTCTACGATCAACTTCGGATTCAACCTGAACATGTTCAACAATCGGGTTCAGATCGAGGCGGACTACTATGTGAAAAAGACCGACAACCTGCTACTGCCTAACCCACTGCCTTGGTATATGGGAACTTCGGCGGAAGGAAGCATCGGCACGCCGACCGTAAACATCGGAGCTTTGGAAAACAGAGGTTACGGAGTCACCATCAACACGATTAACATCGACAACCGCGCCAGTGGTTTCTCTTGGACTTCCAACTTCAACTTCTCAGGCTTCCGTACCGAGGTGACCAAGTTTTTCAGCGAAACGGCCTTTATTGACCGCACGGCTTGGTATATGAACAATTTTACGCAGCGGGCGATACCTGGACAGGCTCCTTGGTTGTTTTATGGCTACAAGTATGATGGGCTATTCCAGTCCGTGGAGGAAGTGGAATCCAGCGCCCGTCCGGTGGACAATACAGGAGCACCGCTTCCCGTGGGTCCGGATGGTGTCTATGTTGGGGATATCAAGTACGCCGATATCAATGAAGACGGTGTGATCGACGAGCGCGACCAAACCTTCATCGGCAATCCTTGGCCGAAGTTCACCTTTGGTACTACCCAGCAGTTTTCGTACAAAAACTTTACGCTAGATGTCCTCATCACAGGGTCGATTGGCAACGATATATACAACTACAATCGATACTATAACACCAATCCGAACAACGTCAACCTAGGTCGAAACATGCTATTGGAGACCTATGATTACGCTCGTATCGAGATGGACGAGTCCGGAAATCCATTCCTGTTCAATCCCGAAACGGACATCCCGCGCATCACTGTCACCGACCTCAATGGCAACGGCAATAGACTTTCCGACAAGTTTGTAGAGGACGGTAGCTATGTGCGTATCAAAAACATCCAGCTGGCTTACGCTTTCCCTTCCGATTTGATCGGCAAGCAGAAGGTGATCCAAGGAGCGAGGCTTTCTTTTGGCGTACAGAATGCATTCACCTTTACCAAGTACAAGGGCTATGATCCCGAGGTGGGCGCCTATGTAGGCAACAACGTGTCTGCTTCAGACCAATTGATCGGCGTGGATTACGGCCGATACCCAATTACCAGAATGTACACTTTCAGCTTGGGCATTGACTTCTAATCCGAAACACAACGATGAAAACTAACATGAAAATCCGAAATAGAATCGCAGGAGCTTGCCTCTTGCTTGGCGGACTGGTAGGCTGTTCGGAAGAATTTCTGGATAGACCCCCATTGGACGCCATCGTAGATGCCAATTTCTACAAGACCGACGACCAGATCCTGGCTGCCTCCGCGCCACTGTACAACATCGTCTGGTTTGCCTATAACGACAAAGCTAGCCATGGGATCGGCGATGCCAGAGGTGGAATTTTGACCTCTGGCTCTTACCAACTGGAAAACGTTCGCTTCAACACCACTGGGGAAACTCCAGAAAACGGCGCCGCTTGGCGTGCGTTCTACAACGTCGTCGCCCAGTCCAACTCCCTGATCAACAACATTAATCAGTTTGTAGGTGAGGACGTGACCGAGCGGATAAAGAACCATGGCTTGGCCGAAGGGCGCTTCATGCGCGGTCTCGCGTATTCCTATTTGGTGCAAAACTGGGGTCCAGTGCCGATCATTACCAACAACACCGCGCTTCTTCAGGATACGACTATTGCGAGGAATACCGAAGAGTCCGTTTGGCAATTTATCATCAAGGACTTCCGATACGCAGCCGAAAATCTCCCCGAGTCTGCCGTGATGCCCGGTCGCTTGACCAAATGGAGCGCCGAGGGCATGCTGGCCAAAATGTACGTGACCAAGGCAGGGGTGAGCGGTACTCGTAACCAATCGGATCTAGACTCTGCGGCTTATTTTGCCAAGCGCGTGATCGACAACAGCGGCGCGGAACTGGTAGCGGAGTATGAAGATCTTTTCAAAACCCAAAACAACGGCAACGAGGAGTCCCTAGCTGCATTGCAATGGGTGTACAACGCCGGTCAGGCAGGACAGTGGGGAGCGCAAAACTCCGTACAGGCATTCCTGGCTTTTGGCTCTGAGATCACCGGATTCGGTGACGGATGGGGTGGAGACATCGGAGCTTCCAAGTGGATGTTGGACATGTATGACGATTTGGTCTTTGACAAAAGAAGAAAAGCAACCTTCATGTTCCCAGGCGACCATTATCCTTATATCACACAGGTGCCTCCGGGAGGGTCAGCTCAGCAGCTCCGCGTACCAGCCAGAAGTCTGGACGGTGCCAGACCGTACAATAGCCGCGCTTGGGTGAAAAAGTACGTGGTGGGCAGACCCGAAGACAACGACGGGAAAGTGGTGCAGCAGGGTACCGAGATCAACACTTACATTTTACGTCTGGCTGACGTTTATTTGACCTATGCCGAGGCGGTATTGGATAAGAATCCGGCCGAAGCCCTGAAATATGTGAATCTGGTGAGAGCACGCGCCGGTGTTAACGAACTCACTGCGGTGACTTGGGAAGATATTTTTGAGGAGCGGATCAAGGAGTTTGCAATGGAGGGTCAGGCTTGGTACGAGTTTACCAAACTCGAGTACTATGATCCAGCCAAAGCCTATAGCATGCTGGAAGAGCAGGACCGGGGCACATTCCGGATCTATGCAGACCAAATCCCCGATCCTACAATCTGGGAGATCGAGATTCCTTCGGACGACACCTCGCCAAGGTTCTTTCCTGTGAGCGAAGCAAACTTCAAAATCCCGATTCCTTCTTCCGAATTGGCCCGCGCTCCAAACCTGCGCAAGCCGCCGGTGCCGTATGACTTCACTGCGGGCAATTGATTCTAAGGTTTTATTCAATCGAAAAGCAAATGAAATCGAGCATGGCCGAAGCGTCAAACGCTAGAGCGAACGTCGGACTCGCGAGATTCCATGTGGCCTTTTAAAAGCAAATCATAAACACATGAAATTTATAAATCATATCTATCAATCGAGTCCTTCCGTTCTGGTGGCGGCTGCGCTCGTAGGAACCGTTTTCTTGGGTTCCTGTCAGGAAGAGGATGAGATTTCCGTGGGGCCTCCTGCCATCGAGCGGGTGAGGACCACCGATCCCAGTACCACGGACAGCTCCTTCACTTCGGCTACGTTGGGAAGTACACTGGCGATCATGGGAACCAACTTCCTCGGAACCCAGGAAGTGTATCTCAATGACTACCCGCTGGGGGTCAATACTGCCTATGTAACCAATAACAGTGTGATCGTCACCATCGGCGACAGTGTGCCCACCGTAGCTACTGATCCGAATGTGCCAAACAAACTACGGCTAGTGACCAAAAGCGGTGAGTCTGTGATTGACTTCCAGACTTTGCCTCCGGCGCCGCTTGTGCAGCAGGTGAAAAACCAGTATGTGAAGTCCGGGGACAAACTGACACTCTTTGGCCGCTACTTCTACTTTGTGGACACAGTCTATTTTCCAGGAGAAGATGTATTTGTGACTTCCGGATTTGAGACTAACTCCTCTGGCACGGAACTGTCCGTGACTGTACCCGATGGCATCGATTTTACCAATTCGCAGACCATCTCGGTAGTCACCCGAAGTGGCGGCTCTGCTACCAACAGAAACACCCAAATCTACAACGGGAAGGGAATGGTAGCCGACTTCGACACCGATGGTGCGCTAAAATACCCTTGGGAGTGGGGCTGGGGAATCTCCGGCGACATGATCCAATCGAGTCAGCCCGGAATCGAGAGCCTCGAAGGAGATTTTGCGGGAATGAACCAAGCTTTTCCCGCCAACTGGGGCTGGAACAACGACAAGGTAATCAACTTGGCCAACTGGGGCGGAGAGCAGATTTTCCCAACTGCCCCTGCGGAAGAATTTGACCCTGCGGCTCCCGCGGCAAGCTTTGATATCCGCTTCGACATTGCAGTCAATACGACGGAAAACATCAGCGGCTTGGTGGCTCAGGTTTGGTATCCGGACAGCAAAGGCAACGAACTAAGCTACGATATCCCGCTGTCAGACTTTATCAAAACCACGGATGGTAGCTGGTACACACTCTCCACAGCGATAAACCGACTCACCAACGGCTCGACTCGACTGAATACCTACGGGGATTTTCTGAAAGGTGATGGCGGAGGAGTGAAGCAACTCCGCGTACTGATCATCAATACTGCGACCAGCGACATCAAAGCTGTGATCGGAGTTGACAATATCCGCATCGTGAGAGCGGTAAATTAATTTCATAGACGGTTTACATATCCATTCTCCGAGGCAGAAGGTTCTGTCTCGGAGATTTTATTGAATCCTTTGATCATCTCATAAGCAACAATTCCCCTTGTCTCCTTTGCCTAAATTCCACTCTTATCAGTTGGCATTGTTGCTCCTGACATCTTATTTTTTTGTGAGTTGCAAGGCGGACAAAGAAACACATACGTCACTTTTTAAAGAAGTTTCGGCCGATTCCTCAGGCTTACATTTTACCAACCAAATCCAGGAAAGCGCCCAAGCCAATATCCTGACTTACCAATATTTCTACAATGGCGGCGGTGTGGCGGTCGGCGACCTGAACAATGATGGGTTCGAAGACCTTTACTTCACGGCCAACCAAGGCCAAAACAAACTTTTCCTCAATCAAGGCGAGCTCAACTTCCGCGACATCACCCTGGCCACCGGCACGGGCGGACGTGAACAAGCTTGGTCCACCGGCGCAGTCATCGTAGACATCAACGCCGATGGTCTCAAAGACGTCTATGTGTGCTACTCCGGCGATCTGCCGGAAGAGATGCGCAGAAACCAACTTTTTGTAAACCAAGGACTGGATAAACAGGGCATTCCATTTTTCAAGGAAATGGCCAAAGACTTTGGGCTGGACGATCCGGCATTTTCCACCTCGGCCTATTTCTCAGATCTGGACAAAGACGGGGATCTGGACATGCTTCTGCTCAACCATAATCCCGCGCTTTTCAACAACCTGAACGTAAATGCCTTTAAGACCATGATGGCCACTCCCGACCCCATGAGTTCCAGCAAGGTGTACAGAAATGAAAATGGCAAGTTCCGCGACGTTTCTGCCGAAATCGGGATTGCTACCGGTACCCTCAGCTATGGCCTTGGGGCAAGCATCGCGGATTTCAACCAGGACGGATGGCCCGATATCTACATTGGCAACGACTATTCGGCGCCGGACTATTACTATTTGAACCAGGGCGATGGCACCTTTGTGGATGAGGTGCGAAGTGCATTCAGTCACACCAGCCTATATTCCATGGGAGTGGACGTGGCGGATTTCAACCGGGATGGACATCTCGATTTGATCTCGCTAGATATGCTTCCTGAGGACGCCAAGCGGCAGAAGCTTTTGCATAGCCCGGAAAATTACGAGCACTACGAGCTTTTTGTCGAAGCCGGACTTCATCACCAGCTCATGCGGAACATGCTCCAGGTGAACAATGGAAACGGGACGTTTTCCGAGATCGGCCAAGCGGCTGGAGTTGCCATGACGGATTGGAGCTGGGCGCCGCACTTTGCAGACTTTGACAACGACGGCTGGCAAGACCTTTTCGTCTCCAATGGTTTCCTGAAAGACTTTACCAACCTCGACTTTATCAACTATCGCGAGCAAGTTTTGGCAAACCCAAAAGCCGGACAGCAGCAAATCCTTGAGCTCATCGCTGCCATGCCCGCCACCAAACTTGGCAACTATGCCTTCAAAAACAAACAGGGAGGTACGTTTGAGAAGGTCTCGAAGGACTGGGGACTTGATACACCGGGCAACAGCAATGGGGC
>CAZTJM010000031.1:0-35621 GCA_964613865.1 uncultured Limnohabitans sp.
CATTGGAAGTTATGCAGCCGCTGACTTGATTTGGAATTTTACCGAGAAAGCTTTTGTGGGGATCGAGTACTTGTGGGGTATGCGAGAGGATTTGGATGGGTCGGACGGAACCGCCAACCGCCTGCAGCTCAGCTTGCGATATAGCTTTCCTTAGTTCCACCCAGCCAATGAAAATGGCGAACAAAGACTAACCTAAACTTCCCCTTTCCCTGCTGGCTTGAACGTTTACCAGAAAGAATCGAATTTAAATCCTCTTACAATAGCCTTACCCGCGCATACTCCAATAATTTCACAAACTCATTGTCGGGATCCTCCGCGACCGATTTACGGTAGTCCTCGAAGTTAGTAGTCAGGGGCAGCCCATAGGGATTTGAAGACTGGGCTTCGGCGAAACCCAAACAAATCAGCATCAAAAAGGTAGAAAAGATCGCGCGAATCATATCGTTTGGAGATAAAGCTGTTCCAGTTCGTTGGCTGAGAGATCCGAAGCCGGCATCTCGCTGACCAATTGCCCTTCTTTCATGATTCCAATGCGGTTGGCGACTTCCTTGGCTCGGAAAATATCATGCGTGGCCATCAATATAGCCGTACCTTGCGCGGCAAGTTCTTTTAAAATAACCGAAAATTCATTGGAGGCTTTGGGATCCAATCCGCTGGTGGGCTCGTCCAAAAACAAAGCCTTCGCTTTCTTTGCCAGAGCGATTGCTATTCCTACTTTTTGACGCATCCCTTTGGAATATCCTCCCACCCGTCTGCCATGGGCGCTTTCCTGAAGCCCAGATTTGCTCAAAAAGGCCTTGAGCTCCTCGGTGGAATAGGTTTGCCCTGCCAAGGAGGAGAAGAATGCTAGATTTTCGATTCCACTCAAGTTGCCATAAAGCATCACCGTTTCGGGAATATAGGCCAGATACTTTTTGGATTCTTTGGGATCTTGGGTGACTGAGACCCCGTTGATCAGAACCTCCCCAGAACTGGGCTTGACAAAGCCCAAAAAACAATTGATTGTGGTGGTCTTGCCGGCTCCATTCTGCCCCAAAAGGGCGAAAATTTCGCCGGCATTGATCTGGATGTCCAGCTGCTTGAGAGCCTTGTTGTCGCCATAGCTTTTGGATAGTTGTCTTGCTTCAATCATTTGACTTATTTTCCGTTGGAATAGATTTCAGATTTAGTAAAATTTCGATTGGCCCAAGCCAAAAGAAGTAAAAGAGCCAAGATAAAAGGGCCCAGAATTTTTGCCCAAAGGACTGGTTTGCTATCCTGGAACCGCTCCAGGGTGAAACTTGGCCAATCAATTTCGGAGACGGGTTTTCCTTCAAAGATTTTTGGAAAAAAGAAGTCCTTCTTCCCCTCATGAAATCCCTCGAGGGATTCCATAAACCGGAGGTAATTTCCCAAATCCGAAAAGCTGACTGAATTGAGGGAAACCTGGGCATGAACCGTCGGAACTATCCAACTCAGCAGGTTGGCCATCTCCATCCGTTGCCCCAGTTTGGATTTAAGATCCTCCACCGATTCGCGAGCTTCATCGTCCCCCAGCTGCTGCATGGCAAAGTACCAAAGCCAACTGAAGTCCTGATCCGATGGATGCGAAAATTCCCGATACTGCGGGTATTTGGAGTAAAAATGCTCCAGTGTTGGTTCCTTCTCCCTGTCCCATTGCGCATGATAGCCTTCCCTGTTTTCGATCACGGCGGTCATGGCCTCCGGAATCGGAAACAATAAACGCTGGAGTACATTGATCCCGGCGGGCACGATGAGGTTCAGCAAGACCCAACAAGCCAGTAGAATCTGCGCATTTCGGTTGGAGCTTAGCTGGAAGCTCACCACCAACCAAACCAACGCAAACCAAAACAGCATATACACCACCGCTATCAGAGCGAAGGCCAGGAAGTATTTATCTATGGGAATAGCGAGATACATCACAGAAATGCCCAGAAGTAGGATCAGCACCACAAGGACACTAACCAGCCTGATTCCCAATTTATACCTCAAAAATCTCATCGGCGCGTCTGTCTGGCTGAGGACCAAACTCCAGGTTCCACCCTCCCTTTCCTCGGAAATCAGATTAAATCCAAACGCGATGATCACCAAGGGAAAGAAGTAGATCAGGACAAAACTGAAATCCATATTACCCAAAAGCTGAAAAAGAGGGTTCATCAGGTCAGTGGAATAGCGCTGCTCCTCCAGATTTCGGACGGTGACACTTTGTACCGAGGGATAGATATCGCGCTGACCAATGGATAGCCCCACCAGTCGGGGGACTTCGTTTTCCAAGCCAAAACGCAAATAATACATCAAGTTGCCCAAGTCTCCAGATGAATGGGAAACATTGCGCTGGATGCTTTGGACTTGATGTTCTGCGGTTTTTTCAGAGACTCTCTCCGACCGCTCCAAGAAGCGGGAACCAATTTCCAGACTGATCAGCCCGGCTACCAAAAGCAAAATCAACCCAATAGGATGCGCTTTTGACCTAAAAAAGTCTTTGACTAAGTACTTGATCATTTTCAAACTACTTTGATTCTTTTTGAATAAAACACACTGAGCAAAACACCAGCTACCAACCACAAACCCAAGATGAAAAGTGCACTGAGCTGGTTGGACAAAACCTGTCCAAGCGAAAGAAACTGCTGATGGAAATCCGGCAGGCTCTTCCAATGGTCTTGGGTAAGCCTCGCCGAAGGGTCCGAGGAAGACTTGATCTGGTTGCTGATCAGGTCGATCTGCAGGTTGTTCATGGTCTGCGCCAGCTCATAGCGATAGGCTTCCGACTGGGCTTTGAAGTACTGATACATCGCCTCATCCGTACCGGAAAGGCCCATGGAGGCTAGTTTGATGGCCAAAAACGGGTCAGCCCAAGCAGCCATCCTGATGACTTTCTGTTGATTCTGGAAAATTTCCAAAAGCGCCTCTTCATGTCTGAGGTAGGTTTCAGTGCTGAGTCTCTCCCCTTCCCGCATCACAAACCCAATGTAGTTGAATGGCAGCTTGTGGACAGAATCGACCTGATGGGCTCGGAGCAGGGAATCTTTCAGAGCTGCATAGTGTGGGTCGTTGGGATTGTGGCTGTCACCCTGTTGGATGATTTCCTCCTCGACTGCCGAATCAAATTCAATTTTGGAAGGATTGGAAAAGACAGACTGTCCTACCACCTGCGAAACCTTGGGTAGCACCAGAGTAAACAACAACCAGAAGCCAATCAAGGCGGTCAGGGAAGATTTGGAGCTTTGGCTTTTGGCTGAGACCAAAACAGCTACCAGAGAAAGGATCAGGAAATAGGCCAGATAGGCCAACGTAATCACCAAATATTGGATCAGGGACTGACCGAGAAGTTCATTTTCAGGCTGCAAAAACAAGAAAGCAAAGCCCAGAAGCAATGGCAAACCTACCAGAGAGAGGGATACCCAAAAAAGGCCCAACACCCTTCCCCAAACCAATTCCAAGCCTTCCACCCCCTGGGAAAAAAGGATTTTCAAAGTTCCGTTTTCCCTGTCCCTGGTAATCAGGTCATATCCCCAGAAAAAGATCAAGAGCGGCACCAAGATCTGCAAAATCATCCCTGCAGAAATCTCCCCAAACCGCAACAGTCCATTGGAAAGATTGGCCTCCGAGAAATTGGCGGTATTTTGCCGGTGGGCTTCCAGGAAAATGACATTGCCCAGATAGCTGTCCATCCCGAAATCAAAATAGGAAAGCGGGAATTTCTCCCTGAATACCAGGTAGCCATAATGGGCCATCCGATGCGGATGTTTGTCGGGACTGTTTTCCCATTTTTCGCGCACTTCCTCGCCGAATCCGTGGATTTGTCGCTGGTGCTCGTTGAGGTCGAGCAGACCCACGATCAAAAAGCCGATCAATAGGCAATTCATGAATAAAATCAGGACTTTGGATCCTGGTTGGAACACGATGTTTTTCCAAACCTGGGATGCCAATAAAAGAACGGGACTTCTGTTTTTCATCATTGAGAAGGGAATCAGAATTTATAAGTAGCTGTCAACATGAAATTTCGGGGTGCACCTGGAAACAGACGGGTATAATTCTGCGCTCCAAGCCAGTAGGTCTTGTCTGCCAGATTGTTTACGTTGAGCGCCAACTGCATATTGCTGGCCGGCGGGGCGAAATAAACCGCGGCATCCAATACGGCAAAAGCGGGTACTTCAAAATCCCTCGTAAACCATGGCACGCGACTCCCTTGCGCCTGTAGTCCAATACCGAGGCCCAGACCGTTCAATGAAGTGGTCTCCTCGAAGTTGTACCGGGTCCAGATGTTTCCACTGTGTTTTGGAGTGTTTTCCTTCCTCGTGCCTATGAGTTCAGTATTGGCATCGGAAACGATCTCGGCATCGATAAAGCTATAAGACATGGAAACTTGCCAGTTGGGCATGACAAACCCAGTGACGTCCATTTCAAATCCTCTGCTGCGATCTGCCCCCCGCTGTACTAGAGAATCAGGAAAATCCGGCAAGTTGGCATTCATAAGGATATTCTCCTGGTTGATTTCATATACTGCTGAGTTGAGCAAAATCAAGCCGCCAAAAAACTCCGCCTTCACGCCTATTTCCTTCAAATCGCTGACTAAAGGCTTGAATCGGGAAGCCGATTCCGAAGTCCAAAAGTAGGCTCCTGTACTTGGCATCAAGCTGACTGTGTTGGATTGGGGCTGCATTCCCTCCAAATAAGTTGCATACACGTTCACCGAAGGGCTCACCTCATAAGTCAATCCCACTCGGGGTAAAAGTACCGTGTTGGTAAACGAAAGTTCGTTTTCGGAGTCGTGGTTGGTAATATCCTCAAACCACTCGTTTCTCAAACTGAGCAAGGCAGACAGCTTTCCCCACTTGAAATACTCCTGGATATAAACAGCTGAGGAAGTCGTAAGGGCTGCGGGAATTGCCACGCGAGAATTGAAGGTGTAATCCGTAATCACCGGCAAGGCCGAATTAGGGGCTTCCAAATTGAAGTAGCTGACATTCGGCTTGGGGAGAACCTCACCGTTGACCGTCACGGTTTGGTAGTATTCGGACTTGGAAGGATCAAAGGAACCGACCACCGAGCCGTCATTGAGGAGAAATCCCCTAGCAGCATTCTGCCCCCCACCCTTGAGCTTTTGCCAGGAATGCAGGTCATATCCTACCAACAGCTTGTTTTTCGTATCTCCCAAATCAAAGTCAAAATTGAAGTAAGCGTTGAGGTTATCGATATTCCAATGTTGCTCCCGCGCTACAAACTGCATCCCGACCAAACGGCCAACCTGCTCTCCCTCAATATTTCTGGCAAAGGCGTTGGTGGTTCGGTGCTCTTGAAGATCCTCTTTCCAGGTCTGCTTCATATACACCGTGTTGAAGTTGATTTTGTCGGAAAACTTATGGCTCAAGTTGATGGTCCAGATTAGCTCGTCCGAAATGAAAAAATCCGTTGAGGCACCTAGGTTTAGGCTAGTCGGTGTGCTGTTGAGATCAGTTTCTCCCGCCACCGCGCCAAAAATCGGTTGTCCCCGGTCCAGATTACCATGCATGGAACTGAAAATCAACTCTGTATTGATAGAAGTTTTGGCGTTGGGCAAATAGGTGATGGAGGGATTGACCAGCACTGAATTGTTGTTTACATAATCACGAAAAGAACCTGCTTGCTGATAGGCGGCATTGAGACGATAAAGCAGGGTTTTAGAAGAATTCAGAGGACCCGTAAAATCCAGTGTACCCCGCACCGTTCTGAAGCTGCCTGCACTGAGACTCACTTCTTTTCGCTCTTCGGAAAGTGGCTTTTTGGTAACCATATTGATACTTCCGCCGGGATCCGTACTGGCAAATGTGACGGAAGCCGGACCTTTGATAACTTCCACTCGCTCGATATGGGAAGTCAGGGGCTGGAGAAAGTAAAACTGTCGAGTTCGAAGTCCGTTGACGATTTGACCTTCCTCGTTTTGGCTGATTCCACGTATGGCATATTGGTTGTAAAAACTTGAGGGAATGACTCCGCTAACATTTTTCACCGCATCCGCCAATCGGAAAGCCCCTCTATCCCTGATCAATTCCTTGGTTACCGAGCCCACTGCCTGCGGGAGCTCCCTGTTGGCGATGGCTATCTTGGTAGCCGAAAAGCTGTATTCACTGGTATAGTCTTGGCGGACCCGACCTATTACCTCCACTTCCTGAAGATGGAGGCCCGAAGAGGACAACACAATGGTCATCGGTTGGTTGATTTGGCTTAGATCAATCTCCCGCTCATAGGTATCGTAGCTCATCGAAGTGATCAGGAGTCGGTATTTTGTCCCCATGAGCTCCCTGAACTCAAAGTTCCCATCGACATCAGACAGGGCAATTTTCGTTTCCGAGTCCGAAATCAGCCTGACGTTCAAGTTGATGACGGGAAGGCCTTTTTGGTCTTTTAGTTGGCCGCCCAACCTGGATTGAGCCAGGGTTGATCCGGTTAAAATTGCTGCTAGCAAAAAGGATAGCAACAAGCATCTAGAGCAATTGGGGAGGATTATGTATAGTTTTTGTTTAATGGAGTCCAAGAGCGTTTTAGGCTTGAGTAAGTCAACACAAGTTTTTTTATGCAATATTGTTGCATATATAAGCGCACAATATTAACGCCTGGAATTCTTTTATGCAACATTGTTGCGTTAATAAATAAAAAAAATCATCCTCCAAATATTTAAGAAGACATGTCGCTTCCCGAATGCGGAGATCCGGTCTCGGGCATGAAGGCAGTAATCCAGTCGAAATAAACCAGGGGAATTCTGCCAATACTCGCGAATTGGGTTTTAAGCAATTGATTGTCAAAACTCATCCATTCAAACCAAAGATCCTTGGGCGCCTTCAGCTCTAGACGATTTAGGACCGGCACCTTTTCATAAAAAAACAGGTCGAAAAGGGATTGACCGAGTGGACAAAGGACCGGAGTCCAGCAAGGCCTTGATCCAATGGGGATCCTAACTTTTGCCTCCCAAAAATCGAAAGATTCTGTTCTGTTCAAGGATCAAATACCCATTCTCTGAATCTAAAAAAAACTCAACAACTGTCTCACTTGCTGATTTAAGGGGAATCGACTTACTGCTGCTGGTCACCAGTGGAGGTGTACGATTTCCTGCCCAAGCGAAGCTCCGTTCGTCTGTTCAATCGATGCATAGCTTCAGTGCAGGCCACGTCTTTGCAGTCATGGATTGGTCTGCTTTTGCCAAACCAACTTTCCTCCATCCTGTTGTTTTCTATGCCTCTTTGATTCAAATATTCTTTCACCACAGCAGCGCGGCGCTCCGAAAGTGCTTGGTTGAAGTCATCAGAGCCTCTTTGATCGGTATGGCCTTCTATGGTCAGCATTAATTTTGGCAGTCGTTTCAACATCACGGCCGTACGCTCCAACTCTTTTCTGTACACGCTTCTCAGCATGCTTTTGCCAAAGTCGAAGTAGATGGTAGGCAGAGCGGCAAGTTCATTTTGAATCTGCTCAAACAAGGCCTCTGTATCACAAAAGTCATCCGCACGATATCCTTCAGGAACCTCGTACTGAATACCCCTATCAGGAAAGGCTTCCAGGACCAATTCAGATCGTCTGTTCAACTGATGATCCAGCTCCGGGCAAGGCACTCCGTCTCCACAATCATTTACCAATCCTTGCTCGCCAAACCATTCCAAACGGATACGTCCGGGAGCAATATTATACTGCGCCATATAGTCTGTCACCGCCTGTGCCCTGTTGTTGGAAAGGGTGATATTATATGCATCACTCGCCCTAGAGTCCGTATAGGATGCCACGATCAGATCCAAAAACGGATATTCGTTCATGATCTCGCCCAGCTTGTCAAGCGCGGGCTTTGCGTCTTCCCTTATCTGGTACTTGTCCAAGTCGTAGTACACGATGTCGACATAGACTGGCAGCTGATAAGGAATCGCAACCAAATTATAAACACGTTTCAATGTGTCTCCTTCAAAGTCTTTGTAGTAATGGTCTCATGGGCGATACTGAAGTAGCCCGGATTGCTAATCGTAATCCCGAAGTCGCTATCCGGTTCCAACTCGGCATGAAGGGTTCCTTCAGCCGTGCGTTTTGTCGTCACGTTGCCGTTGTGCGTATGATCTCTCAAGGTCGCCATGTAGCTATCTGTTACCGGTACGCCTTCACAGGCTATCACTCTGGCTATACACATCCCTATTCCTCCAAACTATGAAAACGGAAAATCACAGCTTGATCCCCCACTAGCCTTTAATTCAAACGTAAGTCCGCCCAATTGCCGCAGTTTTTTTCTGAGATGGATTATTCTCGGCCGTGTCGGCAGACCACAGTTGATTGCCAAAAATCCACAAGTCCCACCAATTGGAGTAGGTCTCCCGACTAAGCTTGTCAAAAGCGGGAGAGAAATAGTTTCTTCATCAATTGTGCTTCCCGGTAGCTATTTGCCCTATTTGCGGCACAACCTGGCACCCCTCGCCTTCGACTGGGGCTTGCCCATGGCATCCTTCTTGAACCCTTACCACGAAATCAAACACCCATCACAATGATTTATTCTCTCGTTAGCATTCTCGCTATCGCCTTTGTTTTTTTCGTAATTGCCATTTTCTTGACCAAAACCAATACCAGCGGAAGTATAGATTTAGACGGATGGACTTTGACGATCCGATATCCCTTTAAGACCGCAAAAATCAATTTGAAGGATGACTTGGAAAAATGGGGAGTCAGAAAAATCAATATGCTTTGGAGGGGGATGATTTTCGTCCTCAGCCTGAAGCTGACTACCGGGGAAACCAAAAAAATCTACTTTCGATCGCGCTCAGGTTCCATTCGCAAGTTGATTAGAGTTCTAGAAGAATTGGCCTTGGACGGAAAAATCGCCGTAAATTAAATCGGAGGTATATGGCACATTGATCCAAAAATCAAGGAAAAATTAACAATCTAAAACTCGGCAGCACAAATCCCTTTTTCCATGAAGCCTATCTCATTTAACGAATCAAGCGAAGCCGACCGTCCGCCCCACCGAACCTGCGGAACGGTACCTTCGAATACTATTCTGATGGAGAGATTTCCGCAGTTTCGGACAAACTTGGCGGAAATAGAAGGAAGTTACCGAGAACTAAGGGACACCGAGCGAGTCCAGAATCTGCCAACGGCCACAATCCAGGTGGTAGTACACATCGTCTATCAAACGGAAGAGCAAAACATCTCGGATCAGCAGGTTTTGGGTCAGATCGAAGTTCTCAACAGAGATTTTGGAGCTTCAAACCCGGACAAATCATCTTTACCGGAAGCTTGGAGCAATTTACCAATTGATTCGGGAATTAGATTTTCGCTGGCCTGCAGCGATCCTCAGGGAAACCCCACTGACGGAATAGTCAGAAAACAAACGGATAAAGTAGGATTTGATCATTTGGATTCGGTAAAGTTTACCAATCAAGGTGGATCGGATGCTTGGTCTACGGATAGGTATCTCAACATTTGGGTGTGCAATATGCTCGGGGGACTTCTTGGGTATGCACAGTTTCCCGGCGGACCTGTGGAGACCGATGGCGTGGTCGTGTTCTATAGAGCGTTTGGCACGGAGGGAACAGCACAAGCTCCTTTCAACTTGGGGCGTACCTGCACCCACGAGGTCGGTCATTATTTGAACCTCCGCCATATTTGGGGAGATACGCAGGATTGCTCAGGATCCGACTATGTGGACGACACACCCCAGCAGCAACTTCCCAATTACAACAAGCCTTCATTTCCCCATGTCTCATGTAATAATGGCCCTGATGGGGATATGTTTATGAATTACATGGATTATGTAGACGACGATACCATGGTGATGTTTACTCCGGGCCAAGTGGCGAGGATGCGCACAAGCCTTTCTGGCCCTAGGTCCAGCCTTATCCAACAACTATGACGCCATGCCTATAGAACTGGAATTTCTGCCTAATCGATGGATTCATGCACACGAAGAAGACACGCCTCTAAACCTGGTTTATAGGCCTTCGACCTTTCCCCTCGGCCTCTCCCGAAACAGGGACATTTTGGAATTCTTTGCCGATGGTAGCGTCCTGCTGGAGGGAATTGGTTATCAAGACGGCAAATCCTTTCTTCAGGCAAAATGGACGGTAAAAGATGGCAGAACCATTTGCATCAAAGAAGAAAACCAAGAAATCACCTTGGAAATCACCACGCTTGTCGCCGACAAAATGATCCTCTCCAAATAAGCCAAATTGGTAGTCATGAAACCCAACACGCTTGAATTATGGCAATGTGCCCATTCCAGTGAAAATCGAAACCTATGGACACATTGATGCTGCTTTTCATCGTAGTTGGCCTCGCTATATTCGTCATGGCCTGGATGCCAACAGTTTCCAAAGAAACCGGCATCTCCTATTCGATTTTTTATACTCCGGGTGGATATTTAATCTACATGCTTTTCCCGGAAAGCCTCCCAAATCCACTTCCCCAACAAAATGAAGCCGCAACTCTTCATCTGACCGAGCTGATCGTGATTTTCTCGCTAATGGGCGCAGGGATTAAATTGGAGCGAAGATTTTCCCTAAAAGGATGGGCCGTTCCGCTGAGACTGCTAGGAATAGCGATGTTGTTGAGCATTGGCTTGACAACTTTGCTGGGCTATTTCTACCTCGGCCTGACCCTAGCCTCGGCAGTGCTTCTGGGGCGGCATTGGCTCCAACAGACCCCGTCCTGGCTTCAGATGTGCAGGTAGGCCCGCCAAACGAAAAAAGTAGCTCCGAAACCAAGTTTGCACTCACTGCGGAAGCGGGGATGAACGACGGCTTGGCCTTTCCTTTTACTTGGTTGGCGATTTCGTTTGCAATGCTGGGCTCCAGTGAATCCGAGGGATTGGTTCATTGGTTCACCTTCCATATGATCTATAAAATTGCCATAGGTCTAGCGTTGGGTTGGATGGCAGGCTATACCGTGGGCCATCTTCTCTTTAGCTTTTCCAAAAAACACAAGATTTTGTACACCCGAGATGGCTTTTTGGCAATTGGACTGACCCTGCTTGTATATGGAATAACAGAAGCCTGAGAGGGTTATGGCTTCATTTCAACCTTTGTATGCGCTCTCACGATGCGGAGCTACGAAAGAAAGCACAAATACCACGAGGAGATGCATTCCTTTACCGAACAAATCGAACGACTTCTTCTTGCCATTCTGCTCATCCTATTCGGAGGAGCTCTTTACGCGGGGATCCTGGATCCTTTGGATTGGAAGATGGCCGGGTTCGTATGTCTATTCATTTTTGTGATCAGGCCTGCGACAGCCTACCTTAGTCTGGTCGGCACCAGCCTAGCTAAGAAAGAACGCCTAGCCATTAGCTTTTTTGGAATCCGGGGAATGGGCTCCATTTTTTACCTGGCATTTGCTCTGGGGGAATTCGACTTCGCTTCTAAGGATGAGTTATGGGCGACGCTCGCTTTTGCTGTTGCCTTATCCATTTTAGTACATGGATTGTCAGCGAATTCCGTCATGCGAAAACTGAGAGGTTACGAGACAAATTCTCGATCTGAGGGGGAGGAAAAGCCGGCTAGGATTACCAGCTAAGCGACGAACCACAGCAAAGCTTGTATGCTGTGGCCCAATCGTTCCGAAATAATAGTTTATCACATGATCTTCCCGAAGTCGGGGTCAAGCGAAGGCTGCTTTTTTCTTCCTTTGTGCCGAACAGCATCCTCATATCTTTCGATCAGCGTCGATAGATCCCTCCTAAATTGGGCATCGTCTAAAGGAAAACCGGACATCGCGAAATTGTCCCTAAGAAGTTGGAGGAGGTCCTTGGGAAAAACCTCCCTGCCATAAAAGGCCGCATCGGCCACATGTACAATCTGATTGTCCATATCCTGAAAAATGATGCCTTGATCGGATTTTTCCAACATGGAGAGTGATTCTTTAACGAGTTTTCTGAAATCCATAGTTGTGCGTGTTGGTTTAGTATTTAGACAACAAAACCAAACAATCGGCCAAAAATATAGGGAACACGGATAATTGTTGCTTTCGTGACCACCTGCCTGTCGCAGGGCAATGAATTTCCGCTTGGGGAAAGTCCCCATTAAACTATCCGATGGGGCCACTTTGGCCTGCACATTGAATAAACTGATGGCTGAAATCAAACTTCAACAGCCATGAAACATCTCCAAAATATCTTTCCCATAGCGCTGATATTCTTTATTTTCTCCTGCACGGAAAAAGTTTCCAAGGTGGAAAAAGAAGCAATTTCCCAGAGGCAAGCAGACACCGTACAAACCGCCATTGGTGAGCTGGTCTTGCCGGCTCCCTACTCCAGCAAAGCCACAACCAACACAAGTAAAGTCATCGGTTGGCCTGAGGGCAAAACCCCAACTGCGCCGGAGGGTTTTACGGTACGCAGGTTTGCGGGAGATCTGGAAAACCCACGCTCTACTATCGTGGGGCCAAATGGGGACATATTTGTAGCTGAGAGCAACACCAGAAATAGCGCGGATCGCATCACAGTTTTTCAGGACAAAGACAAAGACGGAAATTATGAGACGCGGGAGGTATTTAAGGAAAAACTAAATCAACCCTATGGCATGCTCATCATCGGAGACTATTTCTACATCGCTGACACGGATGGCCATACAGGTTCCCTTATCGAGCAGGTCAGACCAAGTTAAGCACTGAAGGCGAGCGACTTGTGGAACTCCCGGCTGGCGGATACAACAATCACTGGACAAGGAATCTGATCGCAAACAAGGACAACTCCAAAATCTACATTTCCGTAGGCTCCGCCAGCAACAATGCCGAACATGGAATGGATGAAGAGGTCAGAAGGGCAGCCATCTTGGAGGTGAATCCAGACGGCACTGGCGAGCTGATCTATGCGAGTGGCTTGAGGAATCCTGTGG
This sequence comes from uncultured Limnohabitans sp., assembly GCA_964613865.1. GTDB lineage: Bacteria > Bacteroidota > Bacteroidia > Cytophagales > Cyclobacteriaceae > Algoriphagus. The sequence goes on from CAZTJM010000031.1 coordinate 12,837, forward strand.
GAATGTCTTGGAATCCGATCACGGGAGAACTGTGGACCGCTGTAAATGAACGCGATGCCTTGGGAGACGACTTGGTTCCTGACTATATCACCAGTGTAAAGCGGGGTGGATTCTATGGATGGCCCTACTCCTATTTTGGCCAGATCCATGATCCCCGCATGGAGGGTCAAGGCATGGAGTTCGTCTCTGAGGCGATTGTCCCCGACGTACCTCTAGGCAGCCATACCGCATCCTTGGGACTAAGCTTTTACACAGGAGATGCTTTCCCCGACAAGTATAAAAACGGCGCTTTTGTCGGTCAGTATGGCTCCTGGAATCGAAAAGAACTCAGCGGCTACAAGGTGGTATTTGTTCCCTTTGAAGGTGGAAAACCTGCTGGTAAGCCCGAGGATTTTTTGACAGGCTTCATCGCAGACCGGGAAAAATCCGAAGTGTACGGTCGACCAGTGGACGTGACGGTGCTGCCGGATGGCTCTCTTCTCGTCAATGATGACAGCGGCAATACGCTTTGGCAGGTGATCGCCAACCGCTGACGAGGGGGCTTTAATACACAGGGTGGGAAAAAACTGCGACAGCAATCCGAAAAGCCAGGGAACAAGGTCTAGAGCCCATCACAAAATTAATCCGAAGAGGCTTCGGTCAATCGGGCGGATCGCTTAGCTGAATAAGTACACCCAGCCCGGTACTCCGTGGATTCCTTCCCTGCGGTTCCTGCCAAAAGGTTTTTAAAAAAAAATAGCAAAAAGGGTTGGAATGTTATTGGCATCCTAGACCCCGAACCACTAAATAGTTAACGCCATGGATGCAGAAAAAAACAAAGAAAAGCCCGAAAACAGGAAAATTGACGACCTGTATATGAACACAGAGGATGGTAGCGGCGAGGTGATGAGCAATAACCAAGGGGTGCGAGTCAACGATGACCACAACTCCCTTACTGCCGGAGAGAGAGGGCCTACCCTACTGGAAGATTTCCAGTTTAGGGAGAAGATGACCCACTTCGACCACGAACGTATCCCTGAACGGATCGTGCATGCTCGAGGCGAGGGGGGATCACGGCTTTTTTGAAAGTTATGGAAACTTCTCGGATATTACCCGAGCCTCCTTCTTAAGCGAAAAAGGCAAGCGAACTCCGGTTTTTACGAGATTTAGTACAGTGGCTGGATTCAAAGGCTCTACCGATCTAGCACGAGACGTGAGGGGTTTTGCAGTAAAATTTTACACCGACGAAGGCAACTACGATTTGGTAGGAAATAACATGCCCGTATTTTTTATTCAAGATGCCATGAAATTCCCGGACCTGATTCATGCAGTAAAGCCTGAACAGGATAATGAAATTCCGCAGGCAGCCTCCGCGCACGACACATTTTGGGATTTCATCTCCTTGATGCCAGAGAGTATGCACATGATCATGTGGGTGATGAGCGACAGGGCTATCCCCAGAAGCCTTTCCATGATGGAGGGCTTCGGCGTACATACCTTTCGGTTTGTCAATTCCAAAGGCGAATCGCATTTTGTCAAATTTCATTGGAAGCCGAAACTCGGCACGCACTCGGTCACTTGGGAAGAGGCACAGAAGATCTCAGGCCAAGACCCCGATTTTCATCGAAGGGATCTGTGGGAAGCGATAGAAAACGGGAATTTCCCAGAGTGGGAGTTTGGCGTTCAGCTCGTTGAAGAAAAAGACGAGCACAAATTTGACTTTGACTTACTCGATCCTACCAAGATTATCCCTGAGGAGCTCGTTCCGGTGAAAATACTCGGCAGGATGGTCCTGAATAGAAACCCGGACAATTTCTTTGCAGAAACCGAGCAGGTGGCGTTCCACCCTGGCCATGTGGTCCCCGGCATTGACTTTACCAATGACCCACTGCTACAGGGGAGGTTATTCTCTTACACCGACACGCAGCTGATCCGTCTAGGAGGGCCAAACTTTGCGGAGATCCCCATCAATCGACCGATCACGCCGGTACACAACAATCAGCGCGGGGGCTATATGCGCCAAACCATCAACAGGGGAAAAGGCAGCTATAGTCCAAACCAGATTAGTGGCGGTTGTCCATTTCAGGCTAAGATGGCAGATGGAGGTTTCGTCAGCCACCAAGAGAAAGTGGAAGGCTACAAAATCCGAAATCGGAGCAAGAGTTTCATGGACCATTTCAGCCAAGCCAAACTTTTCTACGAAAGCCAAACCGAAGTCGAGCAGGATCATATTGTCAAGGCGTTGAGATTTGAGCTCGGAAAGGTCGGTCGGGAAGAAATTCGCGAGCGGATGGTAGGGATGCTTACCTACGTCAATGAATCCCTGGCGAAAAAAGTCGCACTTGGACTGGGCATCAACCCAATTTTCAAACCCGACATGCCACTCAACCACAGTTTTCCAGCAGATGCGGATCCGGCTGACTACCAACCCACAGAAGCCAAATCCAGCATAGAAAAGTCCGAAAAGCTAAGCCTGATGGCCTCGCCTGGCAAGGGAATCCAAGGCAGGTCTATTGCGATCCTGGCCAACGATGGCGTGGACGGCAGACAAGTGGAGATGTATCAGGACGCGTTGAAAAACGAAGGGGCGAATTCAAAAATCATCAGTCTCCACAGCGGCTGGATCACTGGAGCCGAAGGCGCAAAGATAAAGGTGGACCACAGCTTGGCAACCACTTCCTCCGTACTCTTTGACGCGGTCTTGGTCCCGGATGGACTGCAAAGCGCGGAAGCGTTAAAGGAAGATTCCACTGCGATACGGTTTTTGGACGAAGCCTACCGACACTACAAGTTCATTGCGGTAAATGGCGGCGGGAACGATCTCTGGGCGAGTACCTACGCCTCCAAAAACAGCGACCCAAAAGGCGTGTTTTTCGACGAAGGACCGGGGACGTTCATCGAGGCGATCGCCAAGCACAGAATCTGGGAAAGGGAAGACGCGGAGAAAATCCCAGTTTGACCCCACTTGGAAACCATGTTCGGTATCCATCCTAAAAACAAAGGCTCTGCGATTCTTGGAATTGCAGAGCCTTTTTCGATTCTGGAGCTATCGACTATACGGCCCGGCTTTCTTGTCCCAATCCAATCCCAATTTGAACGGAACAATTCCAAACCACCCAAAGCCTGTTTCTAATTCCGTGTTCACCGAATCGCTCACAGAAATATGCATTCTTTTTGACGTTTTATGAATTCCCAAAAACAAAAAAAAAGCTCTGTAAATAATTGATTTACAGAGCTTTGAGTTGGATTAAGATCCAATTTTGTCGGGGTGACAGGATTTGAACCCAATTTTACTATCACTTGAATACCAGATATTTACAAGGTTAAATCTGCAGAGAGGTCACCTTTTTGGTCTCATTTCTTTTGAACGGTTTTGTACCCTATTTAGATTTCTAAAATAACGAGTGGCAGCAAAAATAGCAACCCATTTATGATCTCAGTATCACAAAAAAACATGCTATGTGTCAAATACTTTGTGAATTCCAGAATTGAAACAGGACATCAAACACCTGTCTGGAACCTTCCACTTTGGGCCGTTGGCTGGATTTAATAGTTGGCCGGTACGCCGGCGTGATCTCTGCTACGGCATTCAGGTCAACAGACTCATTTAAAGTTTACATATTTTTTCGTTTTGGTGAAAAATGAATTATGGAATCCTGACAGCCCTGATCCGACCAAGGCCAAGAGGAAAAGGAATAAACGAGCGAGGGGATTGCGGGAGAGCTTTATGCCGGAAGCTCTTGGCCAAAAGGAGGATACCGGGCTAGCTTGTTCCTGAAATCAGGGACACCACGCAGACCGTCTTTGATTCATAGAAAGGCTTAGAGGCAGAAAGACCATCCAGAGAGCCTGTGCAGTTGTTAGGATCGTCAGTGCCGCGGGTAAAATCACCCTCCGTTTAAAAGTTCAAATTCCAACAGTAGGTACTCCAATAGGGCAGCATATAAGACAATCAACTGCCAGTGGAAAAAGAGTCAACTATTGATTTGTTCATTATTTTACATTTGTTCACGAATCGTATAAACCGTGTAGTTGAGAAGCAACCGCTTTCCGGGGAGGACGGAAAAATTACACTTTAGGTACTCTCCCTTACAACCAGGGTTGGTCTGATTACTTTCTGGTCAAACCTCCCGCTTGCATTCTCATCGGAAATCTGCTCGAGCAATATGGATGCAGCCATCTCCCCCATAGCCTGGGAGGGCTGATTCATCGTTGTAATCGCCGGGCTCACATATTTTCCAATGTCGTCGTTTCCAAAGCCTGCTATGGCAAGTTCATTTGGAACGGAAATATTCAGTTTTTTTGCCCCACTTAGCGCACCTATTGCCAATATATCGGCGAAGCAAAAAATCGCATCGGGCCTTCTTTCCCCTTTCCAAAGAAAATCAACGGCATCTTCGGCCGCCTGATAGCTGAAATCCTCAAGCTCCATCAAAAAATCCCCATCCAGATCCAATCCATTTTCCGCCAGGGCAGCCTTGTATCCATTGAAACGGTCTTGACAGACACCCAACGAAAAGGGACCGGAGATATAGGCGATTTGCTTTTTTCCCCTGTCTATTAAATGTTGAACCAGTTCTTTTGCACCATTGTAATCATCAGTGACCACTTTTGAAGTCTTCAACTCCGAACAGACCCTTTCAAACAACAGCACGGGGATTCCCCTGTCAAGTACTTGCCTTACATGGCCGTAACTATCCGTTTCCTTGGACAACGCAAGCAGAATTCCGTCCACTTTGCTGTTGGCCAAGGTCTCCACGATCTCCATTTCCTTTTTGAAGGATTCCGATGACTGAAATATCATCACCTTGTAGTCATGTTCAAAGGCGATCTTTTCTATGCCCGATATTGAATTTGACCAGAATTGACGGTTGATTGTCGGGACAACTACACCAATGATTTTTGAGCGCTTACTACTGAGGCTGCTAGCCAACAAGTTCGGGTGATAATCCAACTCTTTGGCCATCTGCAAAACGGCCAATTTGGTTTCCCTTTTTATTTCAGTGGATCCACGGAGCGCCCTGGAGACTGTTGCGACGGAGATGTCAAGCTCTTTTGCGATGTCCTTGATGGTGATGACTTTCTTACTCATTTATTCTAAGGCACTTGGGTGGATTGTTGAATTTCCAATATAGGAAAAGGAATATTTGAAACTCGCTGAATTTTCCAGAAAGAATAATTGCCAAATCATCAAGGAAAAGGCTGTCTTTTTATGGAATTGAAAAATGTAAACGGTATCGAGAACGGTGTCAATATAATATTTCTTTAAACATCATTTTTACATATTATTATTTGGTTTTGCTCCTGTATTTTAACAGCGAATTAACAATAAACCGATGAAGTGGCGAACCCTTATTTTGACATTGATTTCTATTTCCTTCCCTCTATTCCATTCAGCTCTGGGGCAGGATATTTTGGTTGAGGCGGAAAGCTTTGACCAGCCGGGGGGATGGGTTGTTGACCCACAATTTGTTGAGCAGATGGGATCTCCCTATCTGATGGCCCATGGCATGGGAACACCAGTGGCAAACGCGGAAACGAATTTCAAGGCTTTGAACACCGGTGAATACCATGTATGGGCAAGATCCAAAAACTGGGCCCCGGGCGATTGGTCAGCCCCAGGGCAATTTCAAATCGCCATAAACGGAAAAACGATGCCGGACACCTTGGGCCTCAGTCCCGGCTGGACCTGGGAATATGCGGGAAAGAGTAGGCTCAGCAAGGGTGAAAACCTGTTAGGCCTACATGATCTAACCGGATTTAACGGCCGTTGTGATGCGATTTTCTTTTCCATAGACTCAGTCGCCCCTCCCAAAGATCCGGCGGCGATGGAAACCTGGAGAAAATCAGTTTTGGGGGAAACGAATGTTCCGGAGGAGGTACGCGAGTTCGACTTGGTTGTAGTCGGAGGCGGCATTGCCGGCTGTGCTAGCGCGATTGCAGCCGCTGAACAGGGACTAAAGGTTGCTTTAATCCACGACAGACCTGTATTGGGGGGAAATGCAAGCAGCGAGATCAGGGTTCACACCTTGGGCATCTACGGCCACTTTGAACGAATCCTCAAAATGCTGGACACCGAGCACTATCCCAATGGTTCTCCCGAAGCCCACCAGGACGAGATCAAAAGACACCGGAATATGGAAAAATACACTAACATCCATCTGTTTCTAAACTGGAGGGCCTATGATGCGGAGACCACAGGGGACAGGATCACCGCCGTCGATGCCCGGCATACCTCCGAAGGCAAAAGGATACGCTTCGTGGCCCCACGATACGTGGATTCTACCGGCGATGGGTGGATCGGCTATTGGGCTGGAGCCGATTTTATGTATGGACGAGAGGCTGTTGACACCTATGGTGAAGCTTACGAAGAATGGGGAGAACTGTGGTCTCCGGACCAGGCGGACGACTTTGTCATGGGTTCCTCTGTCCTTTGGAGGACCTTCAAGGCCGATGAAAAAACGACTTTTCCAGATGTTCCTTGGACCGAAGAAGTCGCCCAGGGCCACCAGGCTACCGAAGGAACATGGAAATGGGAGCTGTCCCGGCTGGACCTCCATCAAATCGACGATGCCGAAGAGATCAGGGACCACATGTTAAAGGCAATCTATGGCTCTTTTGCCAACACCAAGAAAAACCCAGGAATGGAAAACCTCAAGTTCGAGTGGATTTCCTATTTGGTGGGCAAAAGGGAGTCGAGAAGACTGGAAGGTGATTATATATTCACCTTCAACGACGTCACCGAGCAGCGCAAATTCGCAGATTCGGTGGTTATGGAAACCCGGGAAGTGGACGTCCACTATCAGCAAAACCTGATGGATGAAGAAAAACCGGACTTCTTGTCGGAAGCCATCTTCTACAAAACACCAAAATATTACATTCCCTATCGCTCACTCTATTCCAAAAACATCAAAAATCTGTTTATGGCGGGAAGGAACTTCAGCTGTTCACACATCGGGTTGGGTGGGCCTCGGGTGATGAGGACCACGGGCCAGATGGGGGCCGCGGTTGGGTTTGCGGCCGCTATCTGCGAAAAATACCAGGTTGACCCCAGGGAGGTTTACACTACCTACCTGGAGGAGTACATGACGCTGATAGAAAAACAGAAGACCTACCGGATCATTGAGGACAAAAAGTGAAGACAACAGGAATCGCCCTTCTTTTTCCGGTTCTCCTCGCTTTTGGCGGCGACACCAAAATCACCCGGCCAATTTTCTTTGAATTGCCGGTTCAGTTCCATGAAGGCATGATGTCCAAAAGTATCGGCAGCTATGGGGAAGATGGCTGGATCGAGGAAATCGAACTGCAACTGGTTTCGGAAGGCAATTCCCCAATTTTCTACGAATCTTCTTTTCGAACCACGGTCTGCGACGATGAGGTGTGTGAGATTATGTTTATTCGGTTGTTGTGGGATTTGGTGGGAAACTATGTGGGCTATGACACGTTGGGTGGCCATCCGCTCACAAAATTTGACCACGAGCCCTTCAAACCTGAGGACTATTCCAAGCTCCATGAACTGTTGCTCAACGAAGGTTCCATACTAAAATTCAAGAAAAAGGAGGAACTGATCGACAAGGAAAAGGTGAAAGCCTCGGACGTTGTGGACGGTACGACGGGGGCCACGGCTGTCGAGATAAAGGAAGAGGTAGTGGAGGGCGCGCTTTATTCCTCATACACCCTCTGGCATTTGGCTTATTCCGGAGCTATCAAAAACCTTATTTCTGCCCATACCAAAGAACGGTTTGACGAAGGGATGAAACGGAACTTCCTCCTTTCGGGAAGGGAGGGCTACAGGCTTTTTGCTTTCCAGCAGTTTAGCCGCGAAGACTTTGTAACGCACCAATCCGACTGGATCTCCGCCTTGCATTCAGATCCACCACTGATTCGGAAGCTCATACTCAGAAACCTTCCACAGGAGCTATGGAATACCGAAACTGTCCAAAATAACATCTGCGGGGCATTTCGGGATATGGACGTGAACACAAAAACGATACTCCTCAACAAACTCAAAAACGGAAACGGAGCTCCCCTGAGCAGCATGGAAATACTCTCTGGATTTCTGACAACCATGAACAAGAACCAGACAGAGGACTTTCTGGGCCTACTGGCAAAGTCAGCAACCAAACATAGCCCGGACATTGTGGAAAATCTCGCCAAAGCCGCTTCGGACACCAAATACAGGTACGCCTATTTGGTCGAAGCATATCGCTCAACACAACTAAACCCGCCGGAAAATTGAAGAAAACTATGGAAGGGATCAAAGCGAAATACCCAATTGGAAAGCTGCTGGATCGAATCGGCCTATTTCCAAACCAACCAGCGATTGCAGGCATGCAGTTGGTTTTGATAACCCTCTTGGCGGTTACGCAAGTTTTTTGTCAGGAGCAGCCTGAGAAAAAGGCAAAGGTTCCTGGCTTTGTCTTGACGGACAGCGACGGGGAGCGATTTTCATCTGAGGTCCTGGAAGGAAAAATTGTGGTTTTGGACTTTTGGGCCACCTGGTGTGCCCCTTGCCTGAAATCCCTTCCGGAAATGCAAAAGGCAGAGTTGGCTTACCGCGAAGACCCGAAGGTTGTCTTTCTGTATGTTAACACATTGGAACCGTCCAAAAGAGGTGTGCAATTCATCAAGGATTTTCTTGCCAAAAAAAACATTGACCTGTATTTTCTGGTCGATTCTGGCAACGCAGACCCAACGGGAAGATCTCTCGCCGACATCGTTGGCATATCCGGATTGCCCACCTCGATTATTTTGGATGACAATGGATATATAGCTTTTCGATCATCTGGATTTAGGGGAAACTCACAGGACATCCTACAAGAAATCACTCCTATTATAGAGAAAATAAAAGCGATATAACTAGGCTACACCTGCTACAGGAAAAACACAGTGGGATCTATATAGAGAAGTATTCCATTGAAAAAAACGACCGGGTACCAACTGAACAAAATACCTTATAAACCCAATACTATGAAAGCTTGTTTATTGATATTAACACTGGGTTTATTATCTATTTCCTGCAATCAACAATCTTCGAAAGAGAAATCTCTTCAACCGGTAAACGTGGTTTGGATTATAGTGGAAGATATGTCTCCGGATTTGGGTTATAGTGGAAACATATCAATTTCCACACCTTTTCTTGACTCCCTCGCAAAAAAAGGAAAAGTATTCAATCGGGTGTTTTCCACCGGAGTTGCCTGCTCACCCAGCCGTACCGCCCTTGCCACCGGGTTTTACCAGAACTATTTGGGAGCCCATCACATGCGCTATCCAGATGGGCTCAAACCTGCTTTGCCGGATTCGATTTTACCGGTCCATATACGCCTGAATAAGCTCGGTTACCAAACTGCCAATATCAAAACATTTCCCGGAAACGGAAAGACAGACTGGCAATTTGACTACCCAGAGAACAGCTACGATACCTACGATTGGAATGGGATTCGGCCCGATGCGCCCTTTTTTGCGCGGATAAATCTCCGGCTGGCCCACCGCCCGTTCGAACGAGACAGTCTCCATCCAGTCGATCCCAGTACGATTTCCCTCCCCCCCTATGAGCTAGAGCATCAAATCTCAAGGGAAGACTGGAGGGACTATTACGAATCCATCCAGAAACTAGATCGACAGGTGTCCGGAATTTTCCAGGTGCTCAAAGACAACAATCTCCTGAAAAACACGGTGTTTTTTTTCTTTTCCGACCATGGAAGGCCTATGACAAGGGCGAAAAACTATCTTTATGATTCGGGCCTGATGGTACCGCTTATTGTTTATTCTGGAGATGCCGAAGTTAGCCTTCGGTATGGATTGCAGGGACAAAGCGATGAATTGTACAGCCTTATTGACGTAACCGAGACCACGCTCCGGCTATCCGGAAACAAAAACATCCCCACACAGGGAATATCCCTTTTGGAGGAAATAGGGCGAGATTTCGTTTGGGCTGCCGCAGATCGGATCGGCGAGGTCCATTTTAAGTCCAGAATGGTCAGGACTTCACGATTCAAATACATCAAAAACCACAATCGCGACTTTTCGGTAAACGAAGCAACCACCTCCTACACCAAAGCCAACTATCCTACCTACCATCTCTACAACCGGATGGCCGAACAGGGATTGCTCAATGGCCATCAACTCAAAATCGTATCCCAAATGGAAGAAGAAGAACTCTATGATTTGGCGGTTGATCCCTATGAGCTTAACAACTTGGCCAAAAATCAAGAGTACGACGCTACCAAAGAAGAAATGGCGCAACTACTGGATGATTTTTCTGAAAAAATAGATGACAAAGGTCTTATCGAAGACGATGAGCAAATCAAAGCTGCCTTCAAAAAATACGGGACGGATTCTTGGGATGCGAACAAAGGCAAGATCAAGTCGCTCAAAAACAAAGTATATTCTTTCCAAGAGTAACTTCTACAAGTGTTAGTGCTCCCTTTAAAAAGAGCCAGCCGTACATCGTTAAACAGACCACCCCTGTCTATTCGATAGCCCCCATCTTAATCCTTTCCAATTACAGATTTCTCGAATCTACATTTCACCGCAACCCCAATCAACATACAGTTAATGATTTTTTAATATTATCACCATATAGTTATATTATTTTCAAATGTAAACGTTATCGAAAACGATACCGATATATATTTTCAGCAAGTATTAACGATTCAATAATTTAAGCCTGTTTTATATATATATTTAAAAACAAAATAAAGGCGATGTAATACATACTGAGCCTTTTTTAATTATCAATAAACTCCAAAATATCCATTGTATGAAAAGAAAATTATACAGTTTACTGGCACTCTTCCTCTTGATGTGCTGGTCTCAGTCCTTTTCAAAAGGGATAAACAGTTCCGGTGATAATGTATTTGACGGTCCAATTCCTGGATTCGAAAAAATCGTCAGCGGAGTTGTTTCTGATGAAAGCGGTGCCCCTTTGCCGGGGGCGAGCGTTTTGCTCAAAGGCTCCACAGTCGGGACTATTTCTGACATGGACGGCAAGTATCAGCTGAATATCCCGGACAGTGTTTCCAATCCGGTTCTGGTCATCTCTTTCATTGGCTATGGCCCACAGGAGATAGAAGTGGGAAACCAAACCACAATTGACATCCAGCTCCTGGAGGAATTGGGCTCGTTGGAGGAAGTGGTTGTGGTCGGATATGGCACCCAGAAAAAAAGTGACCTCACAGGGGCAGTTTCGACAATTTCCGGTGGGGACATCGCACAGCGCCGCACCTCCCAAGTATCCCAGGCGTTGCAGGGAACCGTTCCGGGTGTAATGGTTACCCGAAGCAACAATGCCCCTGGATCATCCGCCAGCATCAGGATCCGCGGCATTACCACGATCGGGGACAGCAACCCGCTTATCATCATGGATGGTGTTCCGATGAACAGCATCGACGACATCAACCCCAATGACATTGAAAGCATCTCGGTCCTTAAAGACGCCGCATCGGCATCCATCTATGGTGCCAGGGCTGCGGCAGGAGTCATCGTGGTCACCACCAAGAGGGCCAAACGAGGCGAATTGACCCTCAACTATAACTTCGAATATGGTGTTGAAAAACCAACGACACTACCCGAGTATGTGGATGTCCAGCGCTACATGGAGATTGCAAATGAGCTACGCTGGAATGATAACGGAAACAATGCTAATGAATTTCCGCTTTACCCCGAAGACCAGGTCAATAACTACCTTCAGTTAAATGCCCAGAATCCCGATTTGTATCCAATCACGGACTGGGTAGGGCTTATGCTCGAACCCAGTGCCCCAAGACAGCGGCATGCAGTGGACGTCTCGGGTGGCGGTGACGCAATACGTACCAAAGCTTCCATCGTCTACGACAAATATGGTGCACTCTACATGGGTCGCGATTTTGAACGGGTAACCGGAAGAATAAACACCGACGGAAATATCACCAAACGACTGGGTGTGACCATGGACATGTTTTTCCGCAGAGAAGTGAACAACATGCCCAGCATGGATCCGATGTACAACATTTTCATCTCCGCCCCTGTGTACGCCGCCGAATGGTCTGACGGACGGGTGGGCGAAGGAAAAACCGGGGCCAATATCTATGGACAGATCAAATATGGCGGCTATCAAAAATTTTGGGAAAACCAAGTTGGAGGGAGAATCGCGGCAAATTACGAAGTGGTCGAAGGTCTGAAACTGACCGCTGTTCTATCTCCAAATTTCAATTTCAACAAGGGTAAAAACTTCCAAAAAAGAGTACCCTATTATGCTTGGGACGATCCTACGGCCTACATGGGAACGTTACAATGGGCCAACGCTACCAGTCTCACGGAAACCAGAAACGACAACCATCAAGTCACCACCCAGTTTTTGGGCACCTATGACAAGAAATTCGGTAACCACAACCTAAACGTCCTGCTCGGCGCTGAAAGCTATTCCGCCTTCTATGAAAATCTCGGCGCTTCGAGGGATCAGTACCTCCTTGATAATTTCCCCTACTTAAACCTGGGCCCCTTGGAATATCGGGGCAACAGTGGAGAGGCCTTTGAAAATGCCTACAATTCCTATTTCGGCAGACTCACCTACAACTATGCCGAAAAATATTTCGTGCAGGCGAACCTCCGCTACGATGGTTCCAGCCGATTCGCCCCCGAATACCGGTGGGGATCATTTCCCTCCTTCTCTTTGGGATGGACGTTGAGTGAAGAAGGGTTTTTGAAGGACAGCGAGGTCATTTCCTTCTTGAAACTCAGGGGATCCTATGGAACCTTGGGCAACGAACGAATAGGCAATTATCCGTACCAGTCTTCAATCGGATTTTCCAATGTGCTTTTCCATCAGGGATCCAACGTGGTTTCTTCCCAATCTGCGGCACAATGGCAATATGCCATCCAGGATATATCCTGGGAAAAGACCTCTTCCTACAATATTGGCGTTGATGCCAATTTCTTCAACTATCGCCTAATGTTTTCGGGAGAATATTTCCAAAAAACCACTGGCGATATGCTCCTACCGCTGGAGATTCCCGATTACATCGGCTTTGACAATCCCGATCAGAACACCGGGAAGATGAATACCAAAGGTTGGGAGACCGAGTTGAGTTGGGCCGATGACCTAGGGGATCTGAGCTATTCGATCGGCTTCAACATCTCGGACTTCAAATCGACGATGGGAGACCTCGGAGGAATCCAGTTTCTGGGAAACAAAGTAAGAATGGAGGGAAGTGAATTCGACGAATGGTATGGTTACGTGTCTGAGGGTTTGTTCCAAACCCAAGAGGACATAAACAATTCCCCGGTTCTCAATTCCTCGGTCAGGCCTGGCGACGTCAAGTACAAAGACATCAGTGGCCCCAATGGCGTTCCCGATGGAAAGATATCCCCTGAATATGACCGCGTTTTGCTCGGCGGCAGCCTTCCCCGGTACATGTATGGCGGAAATATCAAACTGAACTACCACAACTTTGACTTTGGACTCGTCATCCAGGGAGTCGGAAAACAAAATTACCGTATGGAAGGCTTGATGGTTCAGCCCTTGCCGGAGAACTGGGGACATGTTCCCAAGATCATCGACGGAAACTACTGGTCCACCTACAATACTCCCGAACAGAACCTGAATGTCCGCTATCCACGGCTCTCCCGAACCAGTGACGCAAACAACATGGCCATGTCTGACTATTGGCTTATCGACGGAGGATACTTTAGGCTGAAGAACATCTCTCTGGGATACACTCTCCCATCTACGGTATTGGAGAAGATAGGCATCAGAAGTGTCCGCGTTTATGGAAACGCGTCCGACATCCTGACCATCAACGACTATCCAAAGGGCTGGGATCCAGAAGTGGCCCTTTCCGGTTATCCAATCACCGCTTCATTTGTACTGGGTGCTAACATTCAATTCTAAAGATTCAACCATGAAAACTAATAAACTTATATTCATTGGGGTTCTGACTGCATTTTCGGCTTGTGCCGACTTGGATCTAAACCCACTTTCCCAAGGATCCAGCGAATCGTGGTATTCAACCGAAACCGAGATAGAAATGTCTGTAAACGACCTGTTTAGAGATGTTTTTTGGCCAGATATGAGCGACAGTTGGACCGACGACTACACCAATCGGGAAGCTTTGACTCCAATCACAAACGCGACGATCAACGGGGAATGGAGTACGGTAAACAACATCTGGTCCAACACCTACAAGGTCATCGCGAGATCCAATACCATTCTCTTGAATCTTGAAAAAATAGAGGGTACCGTTCCGCAGGCTACTATTGATGGGTTTCGCGGAAACGCACTTTTCGTAAGGGCCCAAAAATATGCCGAGCTGACCTTTTTGTACGGAGATGTCATCTACACCGAAGACATCGTCGATCTCGGGGATGCATTTACCATGGGTCAGACTGACCGGGACCAAATCAAGGAGTTCGTCTACAGGGATTTTGATTTGGCCGCCGACCTGCTACCGATATCCTACAGCAGCAGTGAAAACCAGAAGGCTACCAAAGGCGCGGCCTTGGCGATGAAGGCACGCTATGCTTTGGCTATGGAGGACTGGGATATAGCCAAGGCAGCCGCAAAGGCCTGCATGGATCTTGGCCAGTATCAGCTTTACCAGGATTTTGACCAACTGTTTTTGACCAAAACCCGAAATCCCAACGAAGTGATTTTCTCCATCCCCAGATCAAGGGAGCTCAATGTCACCTGGGGGGTACGTGACTTCCTGCCAAGAAACGCAGGCGGATGGGGAGGTGCACAGGCGCCATCTTGGGACCTTTTTAGCGCTTTTCTGTGCTCCGACGGGTTACCCATTGACGAATCGTCCCTGTATGACCCAAACAATCCTTTCGAAAACAGGGATCCAAGATGCATCTCGACCATAGTGGAGTTTCAATCGACGCACCTAAACTTCACCTATCAACCCCATCCTGACACGCTTACGGTAATGAACTTCAATACCGGCTCCAGGCAACCAAACAACGATACCAGGTCCGTTGCACCATTCGCATCCTTTAACGGACTGCTGTTGCAAAAGGGAGTGGATGAAGATTGGCTTCCAAACTTTGCCGCCGAAAACGACCGCAATCTCATGAGGTATGCCGATGTGTTGCTCATGTATGCCGAAGCAAGCATCGAACTGCAACAAATCGACCAAAGCGTACTCGACGCGATCAACATGGTACGCGCCAGGGCCTACAAAGCGGACTACACGGATGCCTCTGCCTATCCATCGGTTACCTCAACCGATCCCGCGGAACTGAGAAAAACAATACGGTTTGAGCGAAGAATGGAGTTTGCCTTTGAAGGAAACCGATATAGGGACATCATCCGATGGAGAATTGCCGAAAAAGCGCTCAATCAGAGCATCTATGGATTACTGGATCCCGCGCCCCTGAAAGAAAAGATTGTTTCCAAAGGCCTTTGGTTTTTCCCGATGACTCCGGACATTGACGAGAATGGTATCGCAAACCTGGCCCCCATGTATGAGGCAGGACTAGCGAAAAGACTCGCCATTCGGAATTTTGACGCGTCCAAACAATACCTGTGGCCCATCCCTTCCAAAGAGGTATTGATCAACGAAAATCTGGTCCAAAATCCGGGCTATTGAGTCAATGGGAAACCGGGTGCACTCACCTATGCGGGTGGGGCACCCTGGTTTTCCCGGATTAACAAATTGATTTGAGCTACTGAAAGCACTAACCTTTTTTAAAAAATAAAAACTTCATGAATAGTTTCTTTAGACGCTCCTTTGTGTTTGTACTTGGTGGAATCTTGGCTTTGCAGCAGGCAAGAGGCCAAAGCGCCCCGCCGTTCAGGCACTTTAGCGGCATATACCCCCATTTGGCCTATTACAATAACGAAGGCGAATGCGGTACAGGCGCAGTGGTTCCCTGGGCCAACAAACTTTGGGTCATTACCTACGGCCCACATTTTCCATTTGGATCATCCGACAAGCTGTATGAGATATCCCAGGATCTGGCCATTAAAACTAGGGAAGAAAGTATAGGCGGGACGCCAGCAAACCGAATGATCCACCGGGAAAGCAAGCAGCTTTTCATCGGCCCCCACGTGGTCGATGCCAACGGAAATGTCCGCACGATACCCTACAGCCAGATGCCTGGTAGGCATACTGGAAACGCAAGGCATTTAACCGATCCGGAAAACAAGATCTATTATGGAACGATGGAGGAGGGTTTCTATGAGGTAGACGTGAACGATCTTTCCGTGAACCAGCTTTATGTCGACGGGAACGTGGTCAGAAAAGAAGGCAACGCGGCTCAATTTAGCCCACTACTGCCCGGAGCCCATGGAAAGGGGCTATACTCCGGTCAGGGGGTCATGGTCTATTCAAACAACGGGGAGGATGTCCCGGAAGCACTAAAACAGTTCGACATCGAGGCGGGAGCACTGGCAGAATGGGATGGAACGAATTGGAAAATAGTCCGTCGAAACCAATTTGTCGAAGTCACTGGACCTGGAGGACTCTATGGAAACGAGAATCCCAAAAGCGACCCAATCTGGGCGACCGGCTGGGATCACAGGTCTGTCATATTGGGGGTGAGAAGTCCGGAAGGATGGTCATTTTACAGACTTCCAAAGGCCAGCCACAGCTATGATGGCGCCCACGGATGGAACACCGAATGGCCCCGAATCAGAAATGTCGGGACGGAAGCCCAACCCGACTATCTGATGACCATGCATGGGATGTTCTGGGATTTTCCCTCAGGTTTCACCGCAGAAAGCAGCGCCGGAATACGGCCTAGATCCGCCTACCTGAAAGTCATCGGAGACTTTGCGCGCTGGCAGGACCAATTGGTATTCGGCTGCGATGATTCTGCACAGAGGGAATTCCTGAATACCAGGAAAGCAAAAGGAGGCATCAGTGGTCCCGGGCAGTCCAATTCGAACCTCTGGTTTACCCCCCTTGACAAACCCGACGAACTGGGCCCTGCCACGGCCGAAGGTGCCCTGTATATTTCCGAGCAAATCGAGCCAGAATCACCTTCGGAACCCTTCCTTTTTTCGGGCTGGGATGAGCGTATGGTTTGGATTTCCAATGAGGGAAACGAAACCACAACATTCGAATTCCAAGTCGACCAAAATGGAAAAAACAAATGGACCGCGTTGAAAAGTATCAGTCTGAAAGCAGGCGAGTCCAAGTCAATGGAATTCACCCCATCCGACAAGGGAGAATGGATACGTGTCACCACGAACAGACCAACAAAAGCTACCGTCCACTTTTCATACACGGACAAAAGCCGATATGTATCCTCTCCGTCCGAAAAATTTACCGGATTGGCCCAAGTCACCAGCAATCGGACAAGTTCCGGTCTGCTCTACGGATTGGGCGACAATCGACGTGCCTTGGGAGTTTTGGCTGGCGAAACCAAGGATGGGATCTTCAGCGAAACCGGATACTACGAGCTGGATGGAGCGATGAACCTCGTCAAAAAAACAGATACTGAAACTGCCGACTTCATCCGTACCAAGTTCGCCATCCCGACCAAAGTCGTCACGGTTGACCAAGCTTCCGTT
This sequence comes from uncultured Limnohabitans sp., assembly GCA_964613865.1. GTDB lineage: Bacteria > Bacteroidota > Bacteroidia > Cytophagales > Cyclobacteriaceae > Algoriphagus. The sequence goes on from CAZTJM010000031.1 coordinate 30,313, forward strand.
TTGGTGGTGGATGATCAGGGGAGACGCTGGAGGCTTCCAAAAGGGAATTCGCAATACGACAAGCTTTTGGCGAACAGAAGCGCAAGGGTATCTCGGGAAGTCGCCACGGAACGGGACCTGATGAGTCTTCATGGCACCTTTTATGAACTCCCCGCGGAAAATGCGGACGGATTCGCCAAAATACGGCCCATAGCTTCCCACAATCTGATGATCCACGACTATGCTTCATACCGCGGATTGCTGATCCTCACGGGCATAGAAGCTTCCACAAACAGCGAGCACATCATTCGTTCAGCGGATGGAAAGGCGGCCTTATGGGCAGGAGCGATAGACGATCTTTGGGAACTCGGAAAACCAAAAGGAGAAGGAGGACCGTGGAAGGACACCCAAGTAGAACCCAACCTCCCATCAGACCCCTATTTGATAGGCTTTTATGACAAAAAGACGCTGGAGCTTTCCCACGATTCATCCACATCGGTCACCTTCAGAATTGAGGTAGAACCTGTCGGGCACGGTCCATGGATGGAATACAAAGAAGTCACCGTCAAACCAGGAGAAACCTTTACATACACTTTTCCTGCGTCCTTCCAAGCCCGATGGATCCGATTTCGGTCCAAAAACGCCTGCAAAGCAAGCGCTTGGCTACGTTACGAGTAATTCCATACACTCATCCAAAATTCAATTCTTCGTTTTCCTAATCAGAATTAATGGAATATCTTGATTTCGCCACAATAGCGCTTTTTACTACCATCATCCTCGTGGTGGGACTGTCCTTCGGCAAACAGGGAGGTGATTTAAGAACATTCTTCGCGGCTGGAGGAGCCGTGCCTTGGGGAATCAACGGGCTCTCACTTTTCATGAGCTTCTTTTCTGCTGGCACATTCGTTGTCTGGGGTTCAATCGCATACGAATATGGCCTGGTTGCGATCACCATACAGATGATGATGTGCATAGCCGGATTTCTTATCGGCCATTTTATCGCCCCGAAGTGGAGGGCGACAAATGCATTGACCGTTGCCGAATATCTTACCTCGCGTTTCGGTATCAAGACCCAGCGGTACTATACCTATCTATTTTTGTTCCTCTCACTCGGATATACCGGAGCCTTTCTTTACCCGGTTGCCAAAATAGTCAACGTCAGTACCGGTTTCGACATCAACTATTCAATCCTTCTGCTTGGGGGAATTATAATGGTCTACACGGCAGTCGGCGGACTATGGGCGGTTGTCGTTACCGACGTTCTCCAGTTTGTCATCCTTACCGCCGCGGTTCTGATCGTAGTGCCACTTTCCCTCGGGGAAGTGGATGGGATGAACCGGTTTTTCTCGCTTGCACCGGAAGGTTTCTTCAACGTATTCGGGGGAGAGTATACACCGATGTTCATTGTCGCCTTCTGCCTTTACAATCTGGTTTTCATAGGTGGAAATTGGGCCTACGTACAGCGCTATACCTCAGCGCGGGACAGGCAGTCCGCCAGCAAGGTCGGCTATCTTTTTGGCGGGCTGTATCTGATCAGCCCGATCATCTGGATGCTCCCGCCAATGATCTACCGGGTCTTGGAGCCAGGGCTTATTGGCCTTGAGACAGAAGGTGCTTATCTTCTGATTTGCCAGCGTGTTTTACCAGGAGGGATGCTGGGACTGATGATCGGCGGGATGATTTTCGCCACCGCCAGCTCCGTAAACACTTCCCTAAACTTGGCAGCAGCGGTACTGACGAATGATATATACAAACCCCTGAAGCCCGATGCAAGCCAACCGTCACTTCTGCGAATCGCGAGGATATCCACGCTTCTGTTTGGTATCGGTACCGTTTTGGTGGCCTTTTTGGTTCCATTGGCGGGAGGGATCGTGGAAGTGGTCCTCAGTATTGGGGCCGTTACGGGAGGAGCCTTATATGGACCTGCAATATGGGCATTGTTCTCCCCGCGACAGACGGGGAAATCAATCCTCTCGACTACCATTGTCAGTTTGGCGATCAACCTTTTTTTCAAGTTTTTGGCCCCTACCCTATTGGGCATTTCTTTATCAAGAAGCGAAGAAATGCTGCTGGGTGTCGGCCTACCGTTTCTTATGCTGGCAGCGTTTGAAGTTTTTCTGCCGAATACTGGGACAGCCCATGTCTTGGCGGATACCTCCCGAGAAGATGAAGTATCAGGTGAAATCCAAAACCGCTTTGGACTAAAAGTCCTCTCGATTGCACTGATCAGCATAGGTGCCACATTTTTATTGTTGGCGACCTGGGCAGACCATGCAGCCAAGTACCTGATTTCCCTTGGGATTCTGATCATCCTCTTGGGATTCTGGCTCTCAAGGAAGGCAAAAGTCAAAGAACAGAAAAAGACAATCATCCATCAATAATGACACAAACCATGATCAAGGAGGGAAGTACCACAGAAAAACGGACGTCCTATCAGGAGAGACACAGTTTCCAACTCGTAATCGTTGGAGGCGGAATGGCGGGAACCTGCTGCGCCATTGCCGCCGCACGGGAAGGCCTGAAGGTATGTTTGATTCAGGATAGGCCGGTACTCGGGGGGAATGCCTCATCCGAAGTGAGGCTTTGGATATTGGGGGCAACATCCCACATGGGAAACAACAACCGCTGGGCACGGGAAGGCGGAGTGATAGATGAGATTCTGGTGGAGAACCTTTATAGAAATCCGGAGGGAAACGCGGTAATCCTCGATTCCATCCTGATGGAAAAAGTCAGCCTGGAGCGAAACATCAAGTTGCTCCTCAATACGGTCGTGTATGATTTGGAGAAGGAAGGACCCGATGCAATTAAAAACATCAGGGCGTTTTGCAGTCAAAATTCGACCGAATATATCCTCGAAGCCGCCTTTTTTGTGGATGCATCCGGAGACGGAATTGTAGGATTTCTGGCGGGAGCACCATTTCGGATGGGTGCCGAAAAAAAGGAGGAATTCGGAGAACTATTTGCACCCGACACACAGTACGGCGAGTTGTTGGGCCATTCCCTCTATTTCTACAGCAAGGACACCGGCAAACCCGTTCGCTTCGTTCCACCGGCCTTTGCCAACCGGGAAATTTCCAAAATGCCACGGTTCAAAACTTTCAATCTGCGGGAACATGGCTGTCGGCTGTGGTGGGTGGAATACGGAGGAAGAACCAATACCATCCTAGAGTCCGAAGAAATAAAGCTGGAACTGTGGAAGATCGTCTATGGTATCTGGGACCATGTCAAGAATTCAGGGAGCTTTGCCGACGTTGAAAACCTCACGCTTGAATGGGTCGGCACCATTCCGGGCAAACGGGAAAGCCGGAGATTCGACGGGGATTACATGCTTATCCAGCAGGATGTTGTCGAACAGAGGCAACATCAGGATGCGGTGTCTTTTGGAGGTTGGGCCTTGGATCTCCATCCCGCAGACGGAGTCTACAGCAACTTGCCGGGATGCACCCAATGGCACTCCAAAGGCGTCTATCAGATTCCCTTTCGCACCATGTATAGCAAGTCCATAAAAAATCTGTTTTTGGGCGGAAGATTGATCAGTGCAAGCCACGTGGCCTTTGGCTCGTCAAGGGTCATGGCTACCTGTGCCCACAATGCGCAAGCCGTCGCCATTGCCGCGAAACTCTGTCTCGATGAATCGCTTTCTCCAAGGGATCTTTTGGAGCCCGAATTGATGAAATCCCTCCAAAACCGCCTGATCCTAAATGGTCAGTATATTCCGGGTTTACGACTGGATCTTGGCGAGGATTTGCTCGGCAAGGCAAAACTATCCGTTTCTTCAGAATTCAAATTAAGCAGACTTCCATTCGACGGTCCCTGGAAACCCCTGGAATTCTCCTCCGCACAACTGATTCCCTTTCAGAAAGGCAAAATCCCTACAATTACCCTTGCGATTCGAAGTGGGAAGGAAACATCGATATCCGCACAGCTACGAACCAGCAGTCGCAGAGGAAACTTTACTCCAGACACCTGCCTAAAAGAGATCCGGCTTGACATACAACCGGGAGAGCAGTTTTACAGATTGGACTTTGACGTGGACATCTCCGAAGACGCCTACCTTTTTGTCTGCCTAATGGCGCACGACGCGGTCGAGCTGAGGCATTCGGAATCACGGGTTACCGGTTTGGTCTCCGTTTCAAACAAATACAACAAGTCGGTTGCAACAAGCAGCGTACAACTTCCCCCGGACGGGATAGGCATAGACACCTTCGAATTCTGGGTACCCGAACGTCGGCCCGCCGGTCACAATTTTGCTTTTGAGCTGGATGAACCACTTGCTGTATTTGGCAGGGAAAATCTAGGGAATGGCTATTTCCGCCCGATCTCCCAGCCCAACGCCTGGTTGGCCTCGCTTGCGGACACCAATCCAAGTGTGGTGATCGAATGGCAGGAAATTCAGGATATCAGGGAAATAAGACTGTATTTCGACACCGACTTTGACCACCCCATGGAGTCTACCCTGATGGGGCATCCGGAATCAGAAATCCCATTTTGCGTCAAATCATTCCGTGTCGTGGGTTCTGATGGAGAACTTCTTTTCGTGGAGGGAAACAACCATCAGTCGATCAGAATCCTGCGGTTCGAGAAACCCATTCGAGAAAAATCATTGACAATTGCGATTGACCACCCTTCCCCTTCCATTCCGGCGGCACTGTTTGGAATCGTCTGCCTTTAAACCCCTATAAAACTGATCATGAAAATCACGCTGCTAGGTTTGTTGTTCATTTTGGCATCTATGGCCCCTGCCAGATCCCAACAGGTGCTGAAGCTGGCCAACGAGTCTATTTCAATCGAATGGCTTCGTTCAGAAAATGGTTGGGAAATCTCCAGGCTTGCCTTGGGAACCAATAACGGGTGGATTGATGTCGAACATACTTCGGGAGAATACACGCTGCTTTACTGCAAAGAAAAGCCCGAAAACGAACCTTCCGAGTTTTTCACCACGCCACAAGGGGATCCGTTTCCGGGGGAAGTCTATAAATACATCGTGCCTACCTGGAATAAACGGACCAAACCCACCAATCTGAATACTGCCGGGACTGCCGTACATTTCTATCCAACGGAAGCAAAACAGTTGGATGGGAACCGAATTCTGTTCAAAGCACAAACGGAATTGGGTGAAATTGCCGCACTGTGGGAGCTCGATGGGCTGGAAAAAGGGGATATTTTGATCGATCTTGAATTTCAGTCATTGGTTGACGGCTACGTCTCCCTTGCCACCCCCACGCTTTACCACGTGGAGGAGATGGACTTGGAGTGGGCGACGGTTCCCGGGTACTTCCACGGAAACAAACTCGAAGGAAACCTTCCGAGAACCTACGGGTATGGGATAG
>CAZTJM010000032.1:0-19202 GCA_964613865.1 uncultured Limnohabitans sp.
TTCCCCCTTTGCCTGAAACAAGGCCATAGAGCTCATCGTCAAATCGATCATCCGCACCCCGAGCTCTTCGGAAACTTCCACGGCAGCGGAATAGTAGTCGCCATGCGCATTTTCCAACTTCCCATCTTTCCATGGAAAGTTTCTTGATACCGGGGTGATCACAATCGGAATTGCTCCCTTTTCACGGCTTTGGTTGACATAAAGGCGAATGAATTCCTTGTAAGTTTCTGGAGTCACATAGCGCAAGGGCCGCTCAAGCGTGGCATCGTTATGCCCAAACTGGATCATTACCAAATCCCCCGGCTTTAAGTCCTGATGCACTTTCGCCCATCTCCCCTCTTCGAAAAAGGACCGGGTGCTACGTCCGCCAATGGCCCGATTGTCTACCAGCACGGAATCGGTCTGGATCAAAGCTCCCAGAGCATCGATAGTCTCGGCATCAAAGAGTTCCTGAAAAAACTGCCCCCAGCCCGACAAAGGGTACATGGAAGTCAGGTAATCCTCCCGGTACTGGTCGTAATCCATCATGGTGGAGTCGCCGATGAGGTAGATTTTGGTAACTTTTTCCCGAATCACAAAAGCCATCGCGCCCAAACAAAGCACGAGCATCGCAGCCAATGTCAAAATTCTATTTCGGGTAATTTTCATGACCGATTTAGTTCAATTCTTGCATTCCCTCAAGCACCAACTGGGCCACAGCTTTGGCTCCCTCGGGCAGAAAGTGCGTGTTGTCCTTGCTTCCCTCAGGGTAATTGGGATAGGCACCCGGCTCAAAATTCATGAAATAATGCGCGGTGACATAGTCTTGGCCCTTTTCCGTAAAGGCATCCATCGAACGCTGCGTCAAGTCGATCAGAAAAGCATCGAGTTCCTTGGCTACATCCACCGCAGCAGTGTAGTATTCTCCGTGCACATTTCCCAGCTTGCCGTCTTTCCAGGGATAGTTTCGGTTGACCGGCGTCAGCACGATAGGGATGCCTCCTTTCTCCCGGGTTTGGGTGACAAAAAGCCGGATATATTCCTTGTATCCCTCCGTCGTTACGTAGCGTTCAGTCTTATCCTTGGCAGCATCGTTGTGTCCAAACTGCATCAGCACCAAGTCGCCCGGCTGCAAGTCCCGGTACACGGCAGACCATCTTCCCTCTTCAAAAAAGGTACGCGTACTGCGGCCACCCCTTGCCCGATCATCCACCAGCACAGAGTCCGTGGCGATAAGATGCTGTAGCGAGGCGATGGTTTTTTGGTCGAAAAGCTCTTGGAAAACCTGTCCCCAGCCCATGACTGGATAGCGTTTGTTGAGGTAGTCTTCCCCCTCGTATTTGGAGTAGTCCGCCATCGTGGAGTCGCCGATGAGGTAGATTTTGGTGATCTTTTCGGAAAAAACAAAGGACATCAGGCCCGCCGAAAGCAGACCCAACCCCAGCAAAAACAAGATGTTGTGTCGAATATTTTTCATGGAAAAACAGGTCAGGGTTTAAGAAATGGAACAAGCTCCGGGATCTCGCGACGAAGTTCCTCTACAGCTAAGTCAGCCACCTTGAAGGCCCCGGTAGGGCTCAGGTGCGTATTGTCCTCCGTGCCCTTGGGAAATTTGTCATAGTCCCCGGGCTTGTAGTGGAGAAAAAGCTCCTTGGACTTTTCTTCGCCAAACTGTTCGATCACGGCGACGGTCTTGGCATGGAGATCAAAAAGCGGAACGTCCAACTGCGCGGCGACCTCACGGACGACCTCCGAGTAGCGCCCGTGCGTGTCGGTCAAGTTACCGTTTTCGTCAAAACTCCTGCGGGAAATCGGCGTGGCCAAGACGGGCTTTCCTCCCTTGGCACGTACCTCCTCGACAAAGCGGATCAGATTACCCCGATAGGTAGAGTCCGCAAAAGCATAGCGGTCGGCGGAATTGATCTTTTGGTCATTGTGCCCAAACTCGATGATGACATAGTCGCCAGCTTTTAGTCGCCCCATCACCGTGTCCCAGCGCCCTTCGGCGCGAAAACTCTTCGTACTGCGTCCGTTCATCGCGTGGTTTTCGAAACGGATGCCTTCTTTGAAATAGAGCGGAAAAACCTGTCCCCAGCCTTTTTCCGGATTGCTACCCGTGTAGGGCTTGTCCGCCATGGTGGAGTCCCCAACGAGGAAAACAGTGATTTCCTCTCCTGTGGATTTCCAAAAAAACAGCATCGCAGATGCCAACAAACTCAGCAAAAAGACCTTCATGCTATTTCAGTTTTACCTCGCTGTCCAGCCCTTTTCCTATCGAGACTTTCGCGCGATCGGAAAAATCCTTCTGGTCCAAGTTTATATTCGAAGACTTGCCGAGGACTTTTACGGCAGGGCCGTCATTTTCCCCAAAGGCAAACTTGTCCACAGTCACATTCTGGCTGTTGTAGATCGTCAGCGGCGTGTCCTCGGAGATCACTTTCACATTGATCAGCTGCAAGCCATCCGCATCTATAGCGGTGATTCCTTTCTTGGCCTGCAAAACGGCATTTTCCAGCACCACATTTTCCAGCTTCATTTCCGGCAAGCCCATAAAGGAAGCGGAAATCTCGGAATCCGTCACGGTGATGTTCTTCATCCAGATATTTCTGAAAACGGGGGTCTCCTCCGTCACCGGAAGGAGGTTTTCCTGTCTGGCTTCGTCTTCGGCGCTTTGGTCTTCCTCGATCACCGGACTGTTGCCCGTGTAGAACATGTTGAATCCTATGGCCTCGGTCGGGATGTTGATCATGTCGATATCTGAGATCCAGATATTTTCCACCACTCCCCCGCGGCCGCGAGTACTCTTGAAGCGCAATCCGATATCGGTACCAATAAAGGTACAGGCGGATACGTGCATATTACGCACGCCGCTCGACATCTCACTGCCTACCGTCACGCCACCGTGTCCGTGATAGACGACGTTGTTTTTGATGATCACGTTTTCGGTGGGGACGGCTCGATCTCGACCGTCTTTGTCCTTTCCAGACTTGATGCAGATCGCGTCATCACCCACGTCAAAGGTGTTGTTGTAGATCAGTGCGTTTTTGCAGGATTCGAGGTCAAGGCCATCTCCATTTTGGGAATACCAAGGGTTGCGTACATTCAGGTTGCGGATGATCACGTCTTCGCTCATTAGCGGGTGGATGTTCCATGCCGGAGAGTTTTGAAAGGTAGGCCCGTCCAAAAGTACACGCTTACTTTCGCGGATACTTACCATCACCGGACGGAGAAAATCCTTCATCTTTTCCAACTGCGCCCGGTCTTTGGTATCGGGCACATTGAAGGAAGAACTTGCCTTGTAACCATCCAAAAAGGACTGGGATGGGTACCAGTTGGAACCTTCGACGATGCCGCCGGACTTGACCAACTTTTTCCACTGATCCTCCGTCATCTTGCCTTTTTTCACCGCTCTCCAGGCATCGCCGCTACCGTCGATAGTTCCTTTGCCAGTGATCGCGATGTTTTCGACCTGGTAGGCATTGATGGGAGAAAGACAACGGATTGTATTCAGTCCCTCAAAACTGGTCTCCACGAGTGGGTAGTCGTCCTTGTCTCGGGAGAAAATAATCAACGCACCGTCTTCCAAGTGCAGGTTTACGTTGCTGAGCAAAGTAATCGGACCAGTGAGCCAAATGCCACGCGGGACGATCACTTTGCCTCCGCCTTTTTGGTTCACTTCTTCGATAGCCGACTTGAACGCTTCGGAGTTTTTGATCAAACCATTGCCTACTGCGCCGTAGTCAGCGATGCTTTTGGAGAAATTTGGGAAACTCGTCTCCTTGACCTTCGGCATGTCAAATTCGATTCCTTCGTAGACTTCTTGATCAGAAATCTGGGCAAAAACCGGCACTGCCAATACCGACAGCACCAGCGCCAAAACCATTTTCAAATTGTGTAGTCTCATATTTTGGGTATGCTTTGTTTGTATTCTCTCGTAATATTTCAATTTCACGCTAAATCAGTACAGTTATTCAACTGTCTTGGACAGAAGACCGGAGACGGAAGACGGAAGAGTATTGTCAGGCTGAGCGCCTGCCTGGCCGGTAGGCAGGGAGTCGAAGCCATTCTCTCACGTGAGACTTCGGACACTACCCTTCTTGATTCGGCGTTCATCATTCGATGTTCAATATTGAATAATGAATATTAAACACCGAACTCACCAATAACTTCTTACCACTTACATTTCATTTACTATGGCATCGGACATCCTACTTCCCGACTTCCTAACCTCCTACTTCCCAACCCTAAACCAATCCACATCGGCAAAGCCACTGTCGTTGGTCTGTGTAGTTCGCGTAGCGAAAAGGCCGACCTTGGCGCCTATCCACTTTCCGGGAACCGCCGTGAAGGTTTCGGCAACCTCCACAAACTCCCTTCCATCCTCCGAGTAAGAAAAGTTGCACACCGCACCTTGGTCCACCCGAACCCGAAGCTGTATCTCATTCCCCTCCAATTTCGCGATTTGCTTTTTGGATTCTGTCTTGCCGTGTTCGGCATCCAGGCAGGAGACGTAGTTCAGATAGATTCCGTCTTCCCCGCTCTCCAAAGCCAGATACGCGTAACTCATCCCCATCACAATCAGTCCGACCTGCTCGCCTTTCAGTTTGGGGTTAGGGGTAAATTTCAAGGAAGTCGTTGTCGTGAATTCCTCCGCGGGAAACTTCTGCAATAGCAGATTGGGCGCATCCCAGAGGTTTTTGGCTCCTTCGGGTAGCTTTGCCGTGAATAGCCTCAGCTTTCCATCAGCGGGATTGGCAAAGGCCCAAGTCGCCTCAGGATTCGCCTGCCACTGCCACTGCAGGCCTATATCGTCGCCCTCAAATTCATCCGAGTCAGCTGGCGTAGCTATTTCCGCTTTGGTACTGACGTTTGGTTTTTTATACTTCAACACCGGCTGACCCGTGCCGTCTCCATCCGGATCCTCGCCCATGGCCGGCCAGTCGTTTTTCCAGACCATAGGCTGTAGGTGCGTGATACGCCCATAAGCCTCCACATCCTGGAAATGCACAAACCAATCTTCACCCTGATCGGTATCTATCCAAGCCCCTTGATGTGGTCCATTGATCGGCGTCTCGCCTTGAGCCAGGGAAATATGCTCCTCGTATGGGCCATAGGGATTTCTAGACCTCAGAATCAGCTGCCAGCCTGTAGCCACTCCACCCGCTGGAGCAAAGATGTAGTAATAGCCGTTGCGCTTGTAAAACTTCGTGCCCTCCACCGTCGGGTGCGCGTCGTGGCCGTCAAAGACCATTTTTCCGGCACCAATCGTCTTGGTGCCCTCTGGATTCATGGGCTTTACCACTAGGACGCTTTTGATACCGGCGCGGCTGCCTGCAAACGCATGGGAGAGATAGGCCTTGCCGTCCTCATCCCAAAGCGGACAGGGATCAATCAAACCCTTTCCAGCCTCCACGAGGACCGGCTCCTCCCAAGCGTCAAGCGGATCTTTGGTTTTCACCATGTAAATCCCAAAATCCGGATCGCCCCAATAGATGTAAAATTCACCGGCATGATAGCGAATAGATGGCGCCCACACGCCATTTCCATGCTGGGGCTTGGAGAAATGATCCAGCGGCACCTGCCTCGGCAGGGCAAAGTTCACCAGTGTCCAGTTGACCAGATCCTTGGAATGCAAGATCGGCAGACCAGGTACGGCATTGAAACTGGAAGCCGTCATGTAGAAGTCCTCCCCTACACGCACCACATCCGGATCGGAATAATCGGCATGAAGAATAGGGTTGATGTAGGTGCCATCTCCTTGGTCGGCTACCCAAACCTTGGATATTTGTTGATTTTGTTGGGCAAAGCTGTTTTGGGAAACGGCCATCACTCCAACCACCAACGCAGTGTATTTGATTGTACTAAACTTCACTTTTTACTTGTTGTATTTTTCTATTATCGCCAGAGGATTCCATTGGTCTGCCCCTGACAAAACATTCTGAATGGTATATTTTTCCGCTTCCGCTGCGGAAAGCTGATGCGACCAAGCTACCCGTGTAGACGGAGAAGCCCCTTCGCCTTTTGACTCAAATTCCGCATAATAGGCCGTCTGCTCTGCTTGGGGCTTACTCCAGTTGTGCCAACCCTCGGGCTTGATATGCGAACCCATTTCTGTATTGATAAAGACTGTTTTTGCAAAATCACGCCAAGGTCTGCCGAGGTAGACGGAGTGCTCCGGAGAATCCCCGGTCAGCTTGCAGTCCAAGAAAACGAAGCCAAAAGGGGTAGTCTCGTTGGTTGAGGCAGCCGTCACATAGCCGCTGGGCGCTTTGGAAAATATCTCGCAATGATCGAATACCGCGGTGGACCAACCGAAGATGAAATCCACTGTCCCCTCGATGTAGCAATCTTTGTAATACTGCCTACTGCGATCCCCTTGTGGATAGAGCGTGTCTTGAAAGCCCAAAAAGCGACAGTTTTCGAAGACGACTTTGTCACCAGTCACCCTCACGGCAACCGCCTGTCCGACCGGCCCGGCGGAGTTTTCGAAGGTGATGTTTTTTGCAAAAAAGCCGTCCCCGAACACGAAGAAGCTGGAAGAGCCCGTGGTGCCCATTTCCTCCCCAAACTTGTTTTTCCTTTGGGCAAAATCGTCGAAGGTCACGATGGTGGTCTTCGGATCTTCCCCGATCAACACTACATTCGTCTTGGAGTTGGCCAAAACAAGCTTCTCCTTGTAGACGCCTGGCTTGAGCTGGATACGGGTTTCATTTTTCCGAAAATCCGGCACCGCATCAAAAGCCTCTTGGATTGTGGTGAAGTCTCCCGAACCGTCTTTGGCCACCGTAAAATCAAAATCCTGACTTTGCGCCAGCCAAGAAGACAGGCACAAAGTCAGTACTGAAAGGATTCGCTTCATGGTTTATTTGCTTAAAGCCTCGTATTGGAGGGAAGCCAGAATAAACGGCCCTACTCCCTTTGGATCGTTTTCGCGGATCACCTCCCCGATGTAGTATTCATAGGAACCGTCCCGGTACGGGGTGCCGCCCAACCCTGCAACGCCGCAGACTTTCGTGATCGTCAAGCTGCCGTCAGGATTCTCCACGATGAATTCTTTGATCAATCCCTCGTAAGCCTTTTGCCCATTTTTGAGATCTTCCGCATCGAGATAGCCTTTAGCGTGTCCCTTGAGCAAGAAATAGGTAAACATGGACGAAGCCGAGGCTTCCAGGTAATTTCCCTCGCGCGTTCCTTGGTCCACCACCTGATACCATACACCTTCGGGGCTTTGGTAGCGGGCGATTCCTTTGGCCAGCTTTTGCGCTACGGCAATGATTTCCGAGCGCTTGGGATGGCTTTCCGGCAGGAAGTCCAGCACGTCGACTATCGCCATCGCGTACCAGCCGATGCTTCTACCCCAATAGTTGGTCGAAAGTCCGGTAGCTGGATCGGCCCACTTCTGGGACTTGCTTTCGTCGTAAGCATGGTGATAGAGTCCGGTTTCCTCGCTGTAGCCATATTTGTCCATGGTCAGGATCTGGTTGGCCACGTCATCAAAGAGCGCAGGCTCGTCGAAGGTCGCCGCATACTGCGCCAGGAATGGCGAGCCCATGTAGAGGCCATCGAGCCACATCTGGTGGGGATAGACTTTCTTGTGCCAAAAGCCACCCTCCGAGTTGCGGGGATGCTCTCGCATCTGGTCGCGGAGTTCCTCGACCGCCAGCTTGTATTTTTCCTCCTTGGTCTCGGTATTAAGGTTAATCAAAAACTTCCCTCCATTAACCCGGTCTATGTTGTAATCGGTCTTTTTGTAGGTGAGGATATTTCCCGCCGAGTCGACCATGAAGTCCGCAAACTTCTTGGTGTAGTCAAAGAAACGCTGCTCGCCGTATTGTTTGCTCACCGCCTGCATGGAGCTCATGATCAGCCCGTGGGTATATTCCCATTTGGGCTTTTCATTAAAATCAATGGTCCAGCCTTCGGGGTTTCGGGCGATTTCCGAATCGGCCATCCGAATGGAATATTTGTTCTCTTGCTGGGTCGGAACCTCCGTTTGTTCTTCCGCCGGAGACTTGGAGTTACAGGAACAAATGCCCAAAACCAAGGGGATCAGGAAAAGTCGGGCTATAGAGGAGGGCTTATTCATGGGAATCGTCTTTTTTTTAATGAGAATACCGAGGCGTGCTTACTGGCAAGCCTCGGCTTTGCTTCATGGTTGAATGGTTAGAAATATCCTTCGTTTTGCGTAAACTCAGACTTGTTGGTAATTGCGTCCAACTGCTGCTGGGGAATTGGCCTCAAGTTATGAAAAGCCTGAATATTGGGAGCGGCGTCGGGATTGTGCGCTTTCACGCGATCGACGAGCTTTCCGGTACGCTTGAGATCAAACCAACGGATCTGCTCCCCGGCAAACTCACGGGCTTTTTCATCTAAGATCAAGTCGATGGTAAGTGCATCCGCCGCTACCTCCATGTCGGCCTCATGCCCGGGGTAGGCAGCCCTTCTTCGCACAGCGTTGAAATATTCTACCGCTTGGCCTGCATTTCCCAAATTGAGCTCCGCCTCTGCCACGATCATATACATCTCCGCCAATCGGATGACGAACGCGTCGCGCTGCCCTTGCTGCTGAGCGACTGTAGCGCGATTGGGCTCGAGGAATTTCCTCAGAGAGATGTAGCGATCCCTCACTCGTGGAAGTCCATTTTCATCGTAGGTTCTGTTTCGGTCGATGACCGTGTAAGGCAAAGCGTCCTTTTGGGCATTGGTCAGCGGATACTTGGTGGCAAAAATCGCCGTATCGCCTGCCGCAAAAGTCACGGATTTCGTCTCGGTTCCTGAGGTCAAAGGAAGGTTGTAAGTACCCGGGCGATTGCTATACCATACCGTCTGAAAGGTAGCATGGTAACGGCTGTCGATTTCCTCGTCAAAGAGATCCAGAAGAAAGGTAGTCGGCATAAAGCGGGCAAAGGGTCGGCCATTGGCGATATCCCTTGACATACCCGGAAGCTGATCGTAGGTCATCAGGTAGAAAAGATGGGTGTTGTTGCCCCCGTCCCGAATCAGGATGTCCCCGCTTGGAGACTCTAGTTCTCTATTGAGGATCAGGTCAGCTGTGAAGTTTACAATCCAAATCGCCTCGGAATTGCGGACGTTGTTGATGTCCCAAAGCTCCGCATAGGACTCTTCCAGCTCAAATCCATAGGAATCGATCACTTTCTTCGCCAAGCGAGAAGCTTCTGCATGGTTGCCGCGCGTCAAGTGCATGCGTGCGGTAAAAGCCTCTGCCGCGGGCTTGGTCACCCTTCCGTACTGCTCGCTGACCTCCGGCAGATTGTCCATCGCAAACTGGAGATCCTCGAAGATCTGCCGATAAAACTCCTCAACTGGAGTTCGGGTAGCGGTGGTCTGTACCTCAGTCACTTCCTCCAGCGAAAGATGTACCCCGCCCCAAGTCTCCACGATATGCCATAGGTAAAATGCCCGAAGGAAACGTACCTCGGCCAGGCGTAGCGTCTTTTGCGACTCGGTCAAAGGTGACTCGGGTAGTCTGCCCACCGCGGCATTGGTGGCATTGAGGGCGGAATAGAGCCTAGTCCAGTAGAAATTGATCTGTCCATTTTGACCGTTGAGGTCCGCGTTGTACAGTGCCAAAGGTGGATTTTCCATCCCATTGGCACGCGTAAAGATGTCCGTTCCCATCTCTGAGAGCGTGATGCCATGTTCCTTGCCATACCAAAACCTCATCGGCGTATAGCAGGAGTTGACCAAAGCTTCAATCCCTTCCGCCGTGATATAATAGCCATCGGCAGTCAGGCCAGTCTTGTTGTCTTCTTCCAAGAATCCTTCGCAGGAGACTAGGCCTGCGGAAAGACTCAGAGCCAAAATGATATTTCCTATTTTTTTCATGGTTTTCGATTTTTGGGTTATTGAGGTTTACAGATCGACATTGATTCCGAACATCAACTGTCGAGTCATCGGGAAGCTGAGGTTACCACCTCTCTCCGGATCATAGCCATCCATATTGCTCCAGACAAAGTAGTTCTTTGCGGTAGCATACACCCTCAACCTGGAGATCGAGAGCTTTTCCAGCACAAATTGTGGCAGGTTGTATCCCAAAGTAATGTCCCGAATCTTGAAAAAGGAGCCATCCGCATATCGAAGTGTCGAGAAATAGCGCGCATTGCCAGGGCTGGTGCCGGCATTGGGTCTTGGATAGGCGTTGGTCGGGTTTTCGGGAGTCCAGTAGTCCACACGCGGGCCATTTTCCCTTCCGTCTATCTTGTAGGAGCCGTAGGCTTCACTGACAATCATATTGCCATCCCTGGCAAATACGAAGACCGTAAGATCAATACCTTTAAACTCGAATCGGTTGTTGATACCGAGGTTGAATCTAGGCACATTGCTTCCCAAAATCTTTCTGTCGTCCGGAGTGATGATTCCGTCCCCGTCTTGGTCCCGGACTCTGATCTCACCCACTACCTGTTGGTTTTCTGCCGCCTGACTTTCTTCGCCCAGCTGCCAGATACCGATTTTCTCGTAGTCGAAGTAGGAAGAAATCGGATAGCCGACAAACCATCCATTGGCAAGGTCCCGATCGCCTTCTACCAACTCGACGATTTCTTCTTTGTTGCGTGCAAAAGTCACATCGGTGTTCCAGCTGAATCCGCTCGGAGAATCTACGTTGACCGAGCTCAGCATTAGTTCCACTCCCCGGTTACGGGTTTTGCCCACATTGTCCCAGGAGCTGGTGAAACCGGAGGTGGCGGGCACGGCACGCTCCATGAGCAGGCCGCTGGTGTTTTGTTCGTAGAGGTCGAGCGTACCGGTGAGACGGTTGTTGAAAAACCCGAAGTCAAGCCCAATGTTGAGTGAAGCAGTCTCTTCCCAGCCCAGATTGGAGGCGGCGATCAGGGACGGGTAGTACCCGAAGGCAGCGACTTCAGAAGAACCCTGATCCCAGGCATAGGTGCTTTTGCTCAGTCCACCCAAGGTCTGGTAAGGATCTACCCCGGAGTTGCCGGAGACCCCGTAGCTGAGCCGCATCTTCATCTCGCTGACCGTGGAGCTGTTGGCCAAAAAGCCTTCCTCCTTGATGATCCATGAGACAGCAGCAGAAGGGAAAAAGCCCCATTTGTTTCCCGGTGCGAGGACGGATGAGCCATCAGTTCTCAGGACTCCGTTGAAGAGGTATTTGTTTTTGTACTTGTAGTTGACTCTGGCAAAAAACGACGCCAAGGCGCTCTCGCTCAGTGAGCTGTTAATCCTGATGCCCTGCTGTGCGGCCCCAAGGTTGTAAAACAACATGGTGGGTGACAAGAGGTCGAGTCCTTCGGCGAGGTAGCTTTCCGAATTTGTTCTCCAGATACTTTGCCCCAAAAGAACTTGCAGATCGTGGTCGCCAAAGCCCTTGTTATATGTCGCAAAGTTCTCCCAAGTCAGGCGCGAAAAGAGGTTATTTGTCGCCCTTGCGACGGTCATGCCGTCAGGCCCCACGTCAATTGTGTTCACGCCCATGAAGACGCCACGTCTGGAATTGGTGTTGTCAAGTCCCAATCTGGAAGTGAAAGCAACTGTTGTCGTCGGCTTCCAGTCGAGGCTGATGTTTCCGAAAAACCTGCGGTTGACCTCATTGTCCACATAGTTTCCGGGCTGCTCGTCATTGAGCGGGTTGACCGTCGTCGCATCGCCCAAGGGCAACGGGATGACATTTCCTTCTTCGTCGTAGGCGGGTCCAAGTGGACTGATTTTGTTGGCCCAGTTGAGCGGATCCCTTCTCCTATCCTGATCCCGCAGGGTGTACATGAGGCTCGTGGAGAGCTGGAGTTTAGGGGAAACCTTGTAGTCTACCGCCATCCGACCACTGTATCGCTCGAATTCATCGTTTTCGAACAAGCTTTTCTCGTCAAAGTATTCCATTGAAAAGTAGTAGCTGACTTTGTCGTCAGCTCCGGCCACGCTCACCTGATGGTTTTGCTGGGATCCGTTGCTGAGCAGTTCGCTAGCCCAGTCGGAATAGATTCCATTCTGGAAGTTTTCCAATTGCTGGGGCACAAAGATATTGGCATCATCCTCTGGCCCTGACCACTCACCGACTGTCCTTCTTGACTCCCTACGGAGGTCCACCCACTCAGATGCGGTCATGATGTGGTCGTAGCTCTCCAGGCTTTGAACGCTGTAATAGCTGTTGAGTGAGACTTTGGCTTTGCCCTTGGTCCCACGCTTGGTCGTAATTAGAATTACGCCATTGGCGCCGAGAGTACCATATATCGCGGTCGAAGCGGCGTCTTTCAGCACCTCGATGGACGCGATGTCATTTGGGTTGACATCCATGGAGGTTCCGTAGATGATCCCGTCCACCAGCACCAAGGGCTGATTGCTTGCATTGAGAGAGCGGTTGCCGCGAATCCGCAGGTTAAGACCAGCTCCAGCCTGCCCGCTCGATTTGGTCAGGTCCAGACCCGGAACTTTGCCCTGCATGACCTCCAGTGCGTTTGTCACTGGTATGGCGGTCAGATCTTCATTTCTTACAGACACCACAGAGCCTGTCAAGTCTGACTTCTTGACGACTCCGTAGCCTACTACTACGACCTCCCCGAGATCCTGCAGTTGGGCACTCAGCAGTACGTCAATCTGGCTTCGGTTTTCCACGGCTTCCTCTTGGGTAACAAAGCCAATAAAGGAAAAAACGAGGGTCGAACCGGTATTTGGCACTTGGATTTCGTAGCGACCATCCAGGTCAGTAGTAGTGCCTGTTGTAGTTCCCTTCAAAACTACCGACACACCAGGCAGGCCCACTGGGTCGTCAGGCGAAGTGACTCTACCTGTAACTACCTTAGTTTGGGCCAAAGCAATCGATTGCACGGCGACAAAAAAGAAAATTGCCACCCATAATTTGGAAGCATAAGAGCTGGCAAGCATTGCCGCCAGCTCCTGCACCGGTTTTGGGTTAAGGATTTTATTCATAGGACTAGTTTTGGGATTTATTGAACTTTGGTTTCTAGCATTTTACAAAAACTTCAGGCTATCTCTTTACCTCAAGCGGATAGGACAGTTCCAGAAGCTGTTGATTAAGGTATTTTTCAAACTCCTCCTTACTCCTAATGCCGCCAGGCTCCTGCTCCCAAGCGGCGAGGATGTAGTAAGTGAGCGTCTTCCTTTCACCGGAAAAAACGGCTACGTGGGAAAGTGTATCCTCGGTCAGCTCCAATAGCTCGGCCTTGGGATAGATTACTGCAATGCCAAGGTTATCACCCGCCAAACTTTGTTTTCCATAGGTGGCGATGTAGCCAAAAGGCAGATCCGAATTACTCTTGAGCAATTCGGCGTTGGGGTCTTTGATCAGGCCGGTAGCGAAATTCTGGATGGGTGCGGAAGAAGTCAGTTGTATTTTGGAAAGCCGCGTACCGGCGTGGATAGAGATTTGCGAACGGATATCCGTTTTGCCACCCTGCAGATTCCATCCATAATAGTTGGTCAAAACCGAGGAGTACACTGGGCCGTTTTCGGTAATCTCCGCATATAGGCTGTCCGTCTCATCCACCCTACGGGCTTGTCCGTTTTCCCAGACGGCAATACTTCCGAGCCCAAGCGTTTTTCCCACTTTCAGCACATCCATCCCCCAGTCTGCTGGCTCGTGATAGGAGTCAAAGCCATCCTGGCCGACATCCTGTAGTACCGGTGTCTTTACTTTTTTGCCAAAGACGTCGATGCCATTTCTCCAGTCGAGATAGAAGCGGTAGCCCACGAGATCCGACTCCCAGCCGGGTCCTTCATAGCGGATAAACCAAGAATGGTCGGTGTGCTCCTTGGGCACGTGCAGGGAGTCCACATTTACGAAGTGGCCTCCAATATATTCCCGGTTTTCAAAATGCCCCCCAACTTTGTGCGACAGTTCGGCCTGAGTTCTTTTGGGATAGTTTTTCTTGGCATCTTTTGCAACAGCCTTAAGCCGAATATCCACCGACTGGGCGGAGTTGATAAATGGGACCACAAAGCCTAGGCCCTGAAATGATGGTTCGCTGATCCATTGGGAAGGCAACTCTACGTCGTCTTGATAGACTACAAATACGGAATCTTGGGAAATGCCCGGGAGAATGTCAGAGGAAAGCGTAACCATCCCATGCTCCCTAGGAAGATCCTTGGGATTGGTAAGTACCAGAGACACTTCCTTAGCGGCCTGCTGGCTAAATGCTCCTTCCGCCTGCAAAACAACAAGGCTAAAAACGCATGCACAGAGTGCACGGCTGACTATTCGTTGGTATCTTGGGTTCATGAAATATACTTAAAAACTTTCTGGACACTTGACCGAACTATGCTTCGAGGGCAACAAGTTGTACAATCGATTGTATAAATAAAAACCTTTCATCAAAAAATTCCAAACCGCCGTCTTATTCCATATTGTTTGTCAAAACATAGGGAATGTCAAAATAAAGCTTCTATGCTTAACAATACGGCGATATAAATGCTTGAATTCAATTTTTCCAATTGTGAAAAATTACCATATATTGCGCAAACGATTACATAAAACTCAAGATGACTAACCCTGTTTCAACCCGATATTCCTCACATCCGGAGGATTTCAAGAAATACTCCACCCAAGAAATCAGAGAAAAGTTCCTCCTCGGGGAGATCTTCCAACCTAACCAGCTTAGCGGTGTATACAGCTTGGAGGACAGACTGATCGTGGGGGGAATCCATCCCGTGGATCAGCCCGTAGCTTTGGCGGCGGTCGAACAGAACAAGGCTAAGTTTTTTTTGGAACGACGGGAAATCGGCATCATCAACGTAGGAAGCCCAACGCAGATCTCGGCAGATGGCACTATCTACGAACTCGGGCACAAAGAAGCGCTATATATCGGAAAGGGCGTGAAGGAAGTGATCTTCTTCCCTAGCAAATCCGGAGACACCTACCTGTACTTCAACTCCGCGCCAGCCCACAAAAGCTGCCCAACCAAAAAAATAACCACAGCGGAGGCAGAAGTCGTCACTCTTGGATCCTTGGAAAATTCCAACCATCGCACCATCTACAAGCTCTTGGTAAACTCCGTCGTGGAGACTTGCCAGCTGCAGATGGGAATGACGGAACTTAAACCTGGCTCGGTATGGAACACCATGCCCAGCCACACCCACGACCGGCGCATGGAAGCATATTTCTATTTTGACTTGAGTGAAAACAACGCAGTGGCGCACTTCATGGGTCGTCCGGACGAGACCCGCGTGGTTTGGATGAAAAACCACCAAGCGATCATCTCCCCTCCATGGTCGATTCACAGCGGGGCGGGAACGTCAAACTATACTTTTATTTGGGGGATGGCCGGCGAAAACATGGACTACGGAGACATGGATGCGGTCAAGCCTACAGAACTGAAATAATCATGAAGCCGAATTTTGATCTCAGCGGAAAAGTTGCGTTGGTAACTGGCGCGACGCACGGACTCGGAATGGCCATGGCCAAAGCATTGGCTAGCCATGGTGCCACTTTGGTGGTCAATGGCCATACGCCATCCAAGATGGAAGCCGCCTTGGCAGAGTATGAAAAGGCCGGGATAATCGCCCATCCTTTTCTCTTCAATGTCACCGATGCACTGACCGTAGATCAGGCGATCGGGAGGATCGAGCAGGAAGTAGGGCCGATAGACATACTGGTAAACAACGCCGGCATGATCCAACGTACCCCGGCTCTGGAGATGGATCCTTCGGATTTCCGAAAAATTCTGGACGTGGACTTGGTGTCTCCATTTATCATGTCACAGCGGGTTGCACAATCCATGATAAATCGCAAATCTGGGGGAAAAATCATCAACATTTGTTCGATGATGAGCGAATTGGGCCGAAACACGGTCAGTGCCTATGCTGCTGCAAAAGGAGGATTGAAAATGTTGACCCGAAACCTTGCTACTGAATGGGCAAAGTACAATATTCAGGTCAACGGAATCGGTCCCGGATATTTTGCGACAGAGCAGACGGCTCCGATACGAGTGGACGGACATCCTTTCAATGAATTCATCATCAACCGCACGCCCGCAGCCAGATGGGGAAACCCCGAAGACCTGGGAGGCGCCGCCGTATTTCTCGCAAGTTCTGCCAGCGATTTCATCAATGGCCAGATCCTTTACGTGGACGGGGGCATACTCGCTACCATAGGAAAACCCGTCGGGGAACAATAGCCAAGACCTCGCGCAATTAACAACCGCCCATACCTATCTAATGAAAAACAAGAAGGCAACCATCCATGAGATCGCCGCGAAACTCAACATCACAGCCAGCACGGTCTCAAGGGCACTGAACAACAATCCGCGGATTTCGGAAGAGACCAAAAAGAGAGTACAGAAGGTAGCCAAGCAGATCAACTACCAGCCCAACCACATCGCCTCAGCGCTGCGCAGCGGCAAAAGCCGGCTGATCGGAGTCATCGTCCCTACCGCCAACAGAAATTTCTTTTCCTCAGTGATCCGGGGAATTGAAGATCTCGCCAATGTATTCAACTACAAGATCATCATCTCCCAGTCCTACGACGAATATGACAAGGAAGTCCAAAACGTAGAGGCCTTGCTCAACGCGAGAGTGGACGGCATCATCGCCTCATTCGGCAAGGAAACCGAAAATTTTGACCACTTCCTGAAAGTCATCGAAAAAGGAATCCCCCTGGTGCTCTTTGACAGAACGGCAGATGTGCTGGATGTAAGCCACGTCATACTTGACGACTACCTCGGCGCTTATCAGGCTGTTGACCACCTGATCAAAAGCGGATGCAGGAGAATTGTCCACTTTACCAACCTTCAGCGCATCAACATTTACACAGAAAGGAAACGTGGTTACGAAGACGCCCTGAAAGCCAATGGACTGGAAGTAGACCCCGCATTGATCCTCTATGGAAGTATGCAGCTGGAAGACGGCAGAAGACTCACCGAGGAAATCCTGGAGAAGAAGCTCGACTTTGACGGAATTTTTTCATCCGCCGACTACGCTATCATGGGGGCCCTTCAGGTCCTCAAAAGCCACGGCATCTCAGTGCCCGGAAAAGTCAAACTTGCGGGATTTGGAAATGAGCCCTTCACCTCCTTCACCGATCCTACCATCACCACGGTAGATCAAAAGAGCATTGCGATGGGCAAGATCACCGCGGAGACGTTCTTCGAAATCCTGAATAGCAAGGCTCTTGAAACTGTCTCAAAGAAGACGATTCTGAAGCCAGAACTTATCATCCGGGAGTCTTCCAAGTAGCCCCCACTCTCCTGCCCAAACAAAAATGACAACCTCAGATCGAGGTTGCCATTTTCTTTGATAGCGATCCAGCCCTTATCTCGCGTAGTTTACCGCGCGCATTTCCCGAATCACCGTGATCTTGATCTGACCCGGGTATTGCATTTCCTTTTCGATTTTCTGGGAAATGTCAAAAGAGAGTTTGCTTGCTTTTTGATCATCCACATTGTCAGCGTCAACCAAGATTCTAAGCTCACGCCCAGCCTGCATCGCGAAGCATTTGTTGACCCCATCAAATCCAAGAGCCAGTTCCTCGAGTTCTTTCAGTCGTTTCACATAGCTGTCCATGATCTCTCGACGTGCCCCAGGCCTTGAGCCGGAGATCGCATCCGATGCCTGTACAATCGGCGAGATCATCGAAGTCATCTCGATCTCATCATGGTGGGCTCCAATGGCATTGCAGATTTCAGGATGTTCTTTGTATCGCTTGGCCAGCTCCATCCCGAGGATCGCGTGGGGCAGCTCCTGTTCTTCAGGCCATACTTTCCCGATATCGTGCAGCAATCCGGCACGCTTGGCAAGTTTGGCGTTCAAGCCCATCTCCGCCGCCATGGTAGAGGCGAGCTTGGCCACCTCGCGGGAGTGCTGGAGAAGGTTTTGTCCATAAGAAGAGCGGAATCTCATTCTGCCGACCATCTTGATCAGCTCTGGAT
The DNA here is from genome assembly GCA_964613865.1 of uncultured Limnohabitans sp. Classification (GTDB taxonomy): domain Bacteria; phylum Bacteroidota; class Bacteroidia; order Cytophagales; family Cyclobacteriaceae; genus Algoriphagus. The sequence continues at coordinate 17,835 of CAZTJM010000032.1, forward strand.
GAAGGCCATGAATACCGAGGTCGATACAGGTTCTCTCGCCGATCTCCACGATCTCTTCTTCGATATTTTTCTCGGTCTTGGCGACCACTTCTTCAATACGGGCTGGGTGGATTCTGCCATCCTGCACCAGTCTATGCAAGGAAAGTCTGGCTATCTCCCTTCTCACCGGATCAAAGCCTGAAATGATGATTGCCTCAGGCGTATCGTCAACGACGATTTCCACGCCGGTCGCCGCTTCTAGGGCCCGGATGTTGCGCCCCTCGCGCCCGATGATTTTGCCCTTGATATCGTCACTCTCGATGTTGAAGACGGATACACAATTTTCCACAGCGTGCTCTGTCGCGGTACGCTGGATCGTGTCGAGTACGATCTTCTTGGCTTGCTTTGTCGCCGTCAGCTTGGCCTCGTCGAGGATGTCCTTGATTTGGGAAGAAGCCTTGGTCTGTGCCTCCTCGGTGAGCATGGTCACGATCTGGTCTCTCGCTTCCTCACGGGTCAGTCCGGCCACCTTTTCCAGATCGGCGATGCGTTGGTTGGTGACTCTGTCGAGTTCTTCCTTTTTCACCTGCACCGCATGCAGCTGCGCATTGAGGTTCTCTTTTTTGCTATCCAATTCCGCCTCTTTGCGCTTGAGTACTTCCTGTTCTTTTGCGACTTGCTGCTGGAGTTGCTTGACCTTGTTTTCGTTGGTGATGATGATGCTTTTCTTGTTGTTCATCTCCTCATCAAACTCACTCTTCAGCTTCAGAAATTTCTCCTTAGCTTCCAAAATGCGGTCTTTTTTGATCGTCTCTGCGGAAAGTTCCGCCTCCCTAAGCATGGATTTTACCCTCTCTTTGGTTTCTTCTTCCTGCTTTGCATTTTTATTTTTGATGAAAAATCCCGCCAATGCGGCACCCCCGCCAAGCCCCGCCAGGGCTGCAAGGATGATAAATAGTACGTCTGCCATAGGTGTTTATATAGTTATCCTCCCTACCGGCTCCGAAAATCCCAGAAATAAGTGGATATCAATAATCAAACAGCCTTGGTCAGCAAGGCTGAGATGTGGGAAATGCTCTTGCGGATATGCTCGCTATCTTCGGCATTGACCTCGTTGGTCTCTAGTGACTCCACCATACAGTCAAAGGCGACCATGGCCAGCAGATCCTGTACGTCATCCAGACCAAATTCGGCTTTATACTTCCTCAATTTTTCATTAATCAGTTTTCCCGCATGTCTGATTTTAGCTTCGTCTTCCGGCCGCACACGCATGGGATACTCCCTTTCTCCGATTTTCACTCTGATGGCCAGCGTCTCCATATCATTCGGAAAGGTAAGTGATCAAATGATCGATTTCTTGTATATAATTATTGATTAAGTCACTCATTT
>CAZTJM010000032.1:19212-35027 GCA_964613865.1 uncultured Limnohabitans sp.
CTGGATTCACCGGTCGGTTGTCCACAATGTTACTAATTTTAATCTTATTTTTAAAATGATGGATTTCCTGCTCTTTTTGGTGGATTTCTTGCTCAAGCTGAGCCACTCGAGCCCTTAACTGCTCATTGTCAGCACTGATGGACTCGATTTTTTTGCCCGCCTGCACGGCAAGCTTTTCCAATTTTTGCAGTTCCTCGTGAATCATTTTTAGCTTCTGATGATGGCGCCCACCTGATCCTGGAAGGCCTGAATCAATTTACTCATAGTTTTGTCAATTACCTTGTCGGTAAGGGTATTTTCCTGGTCCTGTAGGTGGAAGCTCAAGGCATAGGCTTTTTTGCCCGCATCGATCTTGTCACCCTGATACACATCAAATACGCCGATCCGCTTCACCAGCTTTCCTCCCGCTTTTTCGGCTACATTCTTGACCTCGGCGTAGGTGACCGAGCGGTCGATCACCAGGGAAAGATCCCTGCGCACTTCGGGAAACTTGGAGATTTCGCCATACTTCTTCAATCCAGAAGCTTTCTTAGCCAAAAGATCCCAATCCAGCTCCGCAAACCAAACCTCCTGACGCACTTCCGCGAGCTTCAGGATCTTGTCATCCACAAGACCGACAGTCCCCAGCTCCTTCTCTCCTAGCTTCAAAGTCAAGCCATAAGCCAAAGGTGCGGACTCTTTCATACTCACCTGTCCCAAGTCTATATTCAGCCTTTCGAGGATTCGCTCAACCGTGGCGTAGATATCCGAGAAGCCAAAAGCCCGCTCGGGCTCTATCCAGCTCTCAGAAGAACGGTTGCCGGAGTGGAAAATTGCCAGCCTTCGCCCTTCTTTGTAGCCCTCAGTTGCTTTTTGATAAACCGTACCAAACTCAAAGCACTTGAGATCGGTCTGACGACGGTTGATGTTGTGTGCTAACACTTCCAGTCCGCTAAACAGCAAGGTCTGCCGCATCACGCCCAAGTCTTCGCTGAGTTTGTTGTAGATCTCCACATTGACCGAGGGATCGAGGTAACCCGACTTCTCGGCATAGACTGGCTTGGTCAGGCTGTTGGTGATCAACTCAAAATACCCTTGTCCTGCCAGCATCTCGCTGAGGCGGTACTGGAGCTTGTTCAGATCTTTTACCGGATGCTCCGCGAGGTAATCCGTCTTTAGATTTTCTGAAAGTTCGACTTGATGGAATCCATGGATTCTAAGAATTTCCTCGATGATATCCGCCTCGCGGGTGACATCCACACGATAAGGCTTGACGATGGCGGTAAAGCCATCGGCCGTCTCATTTGTCACTTTGATCTCCAGACTTTCTAGGATTGACTTGACCTCGGAAGGTTCAATTTTCTTTCCGATCAGCCGATTGACATGACCGTAGCTCACCTCCACAACAAAGTCCTGGATAGGGTCCGGATACAAATCGACAATCTCCGAGGCGACTTTTGCCCCGGCGATTTCCTGAAGCAAAGCCACTGCCTTCTTCAAAGCGTATACTGGCATGTTGGGATCAGTTCCCCGCTCGAAGCGGAAGGAAGCGTCGGTCTTCAGGCCATGGACCTGAGAGCCTTTCCGAATCACGTCCGGCGAGAAATAGGCCGATTCCAGGAAGATGGAAGTGGTCCCCTCACTCACTCCCGAATGCTCACCTCCAAAAATTCCGGCGATGCCCATCCCTCCTTGGGAGTCATTGATCATGAGTTCCTCCCCTGAAAGCTTGCGTTCTTTTCCGTCAAGTGTCACGAAGGGAGTTCCTTTGGGGAGCTTTCCGACGATGATTTTTCCTTCGGCAATCATTTCCGCGTCAAAGGCATGGAGCGGCTGACCCAAGTCATGCAGGATAAAATTGGTAATGTCCACGACGTTGTTGATCGGCTCAAGATCGAGGGATCGGAGGAAGTTTTGCAGCCACTGGGGAGAAGGACCAACTTTCAAATCAGTCAATACCACACCCGCATACCTTGGGCAATCGATCGCATTTTCTACCTCTACCGTAATGGAAGGACCAGATTTCTCAACGGCCAACGGTTCTTCTTGACCCAAAGCAACTTCTCTTTCCAACAGCGCTTGAAGATCGCGCGCAACTCCAAGGTGGGAAGCCGCATCGGCCCTGTTGGGAGTCAATCCAATCTCGAGGATATGGTCCTGGGAAACTTCAAAATACTCGGAAGCAGGTGTCCCGTTGGGAAGGTCGGTGTCCAAAACCATGATGCCGGCATGGGATGAGCCAATTCCGATCTCATCTTCCGCGCAGATCATGCCTTCGGATACTTGCCCGCGGATTTTGGCTTTTTTGATTTCAAAGGGCTCTCCTTCTGAAGGGTATAGTTTTGCGCCCACAGTGGCCACCACTACCTTTTGGCCTTTGGCCACATTAGGAGCTCCACAGACGATGGGCACGATGCGGGTACCGATGTCCACGGTGGTGAGGCTCAGTTTGTCCGCGTCAGGATGCTTTTCGCAAGAAAGCACCTCTCCGATGACGACTCCTTCCAAGCCTCCAGGTACTGAAACAAACTCCTCCACTCCCTCTACTTCCAAGCCTGACCGGGTGAGTAGGGCGGCGATTTCGTCTGGACTTTCGGTGAGTGGAATATAAGTTTTGAGTCTATTGATAGAGATTTTCATCAGCTTAATTTTAGCAGGAAATTAGTCCTGGTCTTTAACAAAAAAGGTGCGTTGGCACCTTTTCAAAATCAGTCCGGCAAATTTAAAAGAATTGCAGGAGGGCTTGTCTATTCCTTGTAATTTTTCTCGCCCGCAGCTACCGCGATATCCAAGAGGTTTTCCTTGGGAGGAATGGGACAGGCGTAGTCTGGATTGTATGCGCAGTAGGGATTATAGGCCAAATTGAAATCCAAGGTGATACTGTTCTTGCCATCTTGGCGCACATTGAGGTAGCGCCCACCGCCATAAGTCTCCTTGGCACTGGTCTCGTCGGCAAAAGCCAGGAAAAAATTGCGCTTGTCCACCTCGTCCATCGCTTGGAGAAGGAGTAGCTTGTTTGTCTTTCCGCCCAATTCAAACTCGGCGTAGGAATGCTCGATGTATCGCTGCATCGAACCGTCGGTGAGTGGCACTTCCCGAACTTTCTTATTTTCTATCGGCAGCAGCCTCGCTTTTACCTTATAGGAAGGATCGATGTCATAAAAGGTCAAAGAGGCAAACTTGGCCTTCTGCTCCTCAGTAAGCGGTGAGTCAATATTGAACCTGATGAACTTATACTGGCGCTCGCGCTCCTTTTCTATCTTTTCGATGTAGTCTTCAGGCGTCTCCCCTGCGGTAAACATGTAGCCCACCGCGGTCACAACCACAATCCCCACTACGATTAGGATAATCTGACTTGCTTTCATCTGTCTGTAATTGATTTTTCTATGGCCAGATGGAATGCGTCGGATACTTAACCCATTTGCAAAAGCTTTCCGCTTAAGCATTTCATGAACTAGAGTATGCCCTCATCGGCGAAGCTAAAATAGCCACGATCCGAAAATATTACATGATCCAAGACGGGCAAATCCAAGTCACGGCCAATTTTCACCAGTCTTTCGGTCAATTTTTTGTCCTGCTCGGAAGGCGACAAACTTCCACTCGGGTGATTGTGGACCAAAATAAGTGATTGGGCAAGATGCTCTAACGCAATCTTGAACACCACCTTCGCGTCCACCACAGTGCCGCTTGTCCCGCCTCGACTGATCAGATGTTTTTTGATTACGAAATTAGAACGAGTCAACAGCACCAGGTAAAAATGTTCGACTACCTCATCGTAAAGATCGGGCCTCATCAGCTCATAAATATCCTGTGAACTGCTGATCTTAACGCGCGGAGTGGGCTCTTGCTCCTTTCTTCGTCTCCCGAGTTCCAGTGCCGCAACGATGGAAATGGCTTTGGCTTCTCCGATTCCCTTGAATTTCATCAGGTCTTTCACCGATAGCTTGGCTAGTGAAGCCAGGTCATAGCTCACTTCACGAAGAATTATTCTGGACAGATCGACGGCGCTCATCGTCCTAGTCCCCGAGCCGATCAGAATGGCGATCAGCTCTGCGTCCGAAAGCACGGATTTTCCTTTGAGCAAAAGTTTCTCCCTGGGCCGATCCTCTTCCGCCAATTCGGAAATCTTGATCGAAGTCGCCTGATTCATATATAGTGCCTAAAAAAGTTGAACTAAATCTACCTATAAAAGCACAATAAAAAAACCCTGCTTTTCGGGCAGGGTTTTGATAAGAAAGTCTTGTAGAAATTAAGCCATCGCGTTCACGAACTTGGCCAATCTAGATTTCTTGTTACTAGCGTTGTTTTTGTGGATCACATTCTTCTTCGCCAATTTGTCCAGCATAGAAACAACCTTCTTGTAAAGCTCCATTGCCTCTACTTTGTCCGTAGCAGCTTTCAGCTTTTTGATGAAAGTTCTAGTGGTTTTGGCTTGATATCTGTTTCTCAAACGCTTCGCTTCGTTGGCACGAATTCTCTTAAGAGCTGATTTGTGATTTGCCATATCTCGTTTTTAACTTAAATTTCTTTACGTTCCCCTATTCCGAATTGGAGTGCAAAGTTATTGTAAATAATTAATTCTGCCAAAGGAATTTTAAACATTCCTTTTCTATCCGCCTTATCCCAAACCAGAATATTTGGCCCAAACAGCAAAACAGGCTGCAAATATAGACTTTTTTAAACCTTAAAAAGACAATTGTTTTGACTATTTTCAGGAATGAGGCTTTATACGATCTGGGCATTCCTCTTTCTTTTTCTACCCCGAGGGGAGGAGGATTGGGGATTTTACGCCCATTCCCTGATTAATAGACAAGCGGTATTCTCCCTTCCTCCGGAGATGATCGGTTTTTACAAAAGCCACATCGAGTTCCTCGCTGAAAATGCGGTCAATCCCGACAAAAGAAGATATGCGGTAGCCGGAGAGGCCGAAAAACATTTTATCGATCTGGATATATACGGGGACAGTGCACTGGTCTTGCTCCCCAAATATTGGTCGGAAGCGATTGAAAAATTCACGGAGGACAGCCTGCGCAATCATGGGATAGTACCCTGGAGCGCTTATCGGGCCATGCTAAGCCTCACACGGGCTTTCGAGGAAAAGAATGCCTCAGCTATTCTAAGGCTTTCGGCAGATCTAGGCCATTATCTCGGCGACCTCAACGTCCCACTTCACACCACCAAAAACTATAATGGCCAACTCACCGGGCAGGAGGGTATCCATGGTTTTTGGGAGAGCCGCGTACCGGAACTGCTTGCCTCCGACTATTCGCTTTGGATAGGGAAAGCGGAATATGTCGAAAAGCCCCAATTGGAGATTTGGGATGCCGTGGCAATTGCCCACTCTCAGGTCGACAGCGTCTTGGTGTTGGAAAGGCTACTCAGCCAGCAATTTCCGGAGGACCAGAAATACAGCTATGAGGAGAGAAATGGCTTGACAGTCCGGGTTTACGCCAGAGAATTCACTGAATCCTATGACAAAGCATTGGATGGAATGGTCGAACGGCAAATGCGCAAATCCATCAAGATGATCGCCGACTTTTGGTACACCGCCTGGATCAATGCCGGACAACCGGATCTAAACCATTTGGCAGGAAGCGCGGAAAAAGAAGAAGAACCGAAGATGAATCCTCAGATCAAAGTGAGAGACCATTGAAAGGCAGAAAGCTGAAATTAGAAAGCTGAAGTCGGAACGCCGAAGCCTGAAGATTAAATCAGAAATCGAGTTAACTAAACAAAGCCCATGGACAGAGACTTGAAAGCAAGAACGAAAACGTTTGCCTTGGCAATCATCAAGTTTGTTTCAGAGCTCCCGAAAACCACCGCTGGATTTGAACTTGGGAGGCAGGTACTGAGATCCGCCACCTCTATTGGCGCCAATTATCGTTCTTCCCAAAGGGGACGTAGCAGAGCTGAATTCATTTCCAAATTGTCTATTGTTCAGGAAGAAGCGGACGAAACTGTATTTTGGCTTGAACTTATCCAAGAGAGCGAATTGTCCTCAAAGGACATTACCTCACCACTTTTAAAAGAAGCTGATGAATTGACTGCGATATTTACCACCATGGTCATAAAACGCAAAAAAGAACTCCTAAGAGTCCTCTTTCAGATTTTTCGCTTCAGCTTTCAGAATTCACACTTCAGCTTTCTGACTTCAAATACTGTCCGATTGCTTTTCCCAGTCTTCTAAACGTATCTTTGAACACCTCTTCATCTTCCTCCAGCAACGTCACCCGGAAGCCTCTTAGATCAGAGCAAAAAGATGATATCGGCACCACGCAGATCCGCTCGGAGACGAGCAAATAGTACACAAAACGCTTATCCAAAGGCATTTCCGGATCATCCAGCCAAGAATCAAGAAGCGCTTGAAGCTTCGGATCTTCGATCGGCAGTGACTGGTATGGAGAAAGCAGATTCTCGTCAAACACGATGGTATTGTAAAAGGCCCCTTGCGTTGGATTGAATTTGATCCCTGGGATATCGCCAAGGATCTCCCGCATCCAGTCGGATCGCTTTCCTATCTGGTCATTGGCCAGCTCCCGATAGGCTTGGTATTCCGGATGGCTCATGATCCTCGGGATTGCCAATTGCGGCAAGATAGTGGAGCAAACCTCTATCATCTTGGCGTTTTCCAAAGTCTGACAAAGCTTTGAAAATTCCTTGGAAGCCTCTCGGTTGTAAAACTCCATCCAACCGCATCTAGCTCCCGGCCATGGGAATTCCTTGGATATCCCCTTGAGAGAAATCGCAGGCCGACTTCCTATTACTTCAGAAATAGCGACTGCCTTGATTCCGTTGTAGGTGATATTCTGGTAGATCTCATCGGTGATCAGGAGGAGGTTAAACTCTTCGGCAATCTTCACAAAGTCTTCCAAAACTTCCTTTGGATAGACCATTCCCGTCGGGTTGTCCGGATTGATGATCAGGATGCCGACAATGGAGGGATTGTATTTCACCTTCAAATACAAGTCTTCCATATCCGGCAGCCATTGGTTGTCCGGATCAAGCTTGTAGGTGATCGGTGCGGTATTGGCATGGGCCGCTTCGGCCGAACTGTGCGTGGAGTAAGCCGGTGAAGGCCCGATAATGCGGGCGGTCGGGATCAGGAACTGGTACAGTTTGGCAATGGCATCGCCCAGCCCATTGAAGAAAAGAATATCCTCGGCGGAGATCAGCGTACCTCCTTTTTCATTGTTGAGACCAGCCAGGAACTTTCGTGTTTCCAGCACGCCCTTGGAGTCTGCATAGCCGTAGGTCTTATCGTCCTTGAGCAGATCCGCGATGATTTCCTTCATCCAGGCTGGCACCGTGTTGTGCTTCTGGATGGGGTCGCCGATGTTTTCCCAAGTCATGGTGTAGCCAAGCGCTTCGATCTGCCTCGCTTTTTTTACAATCCCGCGGATTTCATAGTTCAGTTCTTCAGCACCGGGTCTAAGGAGTAGCTGTCTCATAGGTCAATAGGTTTGGAAAAAAAATTCCGCTGCAAAGAAAAGGAAAAGGGAGAGTAATAATCCGAGAATCAATGAAAATCAAAAAGATTTGATTCAAAAGAAGAGACACAGTTCTATCCAGGAAAAGCTTGTATTGAGAACACAAGATATCTTGTGTTTTCAATACAAGCTCGCAATAAACCCTTGTTTTACAGATAATTAAACTTGAAAAACACTCGAAGAATTCCTCACGGGATTCAATTTATTAGCTTTCAGACTTCAGATTTCAGACTTCCCACTTTACCCTTCAGATTTCCCAACCTGCTTTCTCCCACTGCGTTCAGATATTCTAGCCCAAAATGCGCATTGCGCCTTCAAACCTACTCCGTCATAACAAGCTCCTGCCCCAGTGATCCCGGCACTTCTTCGAATACTCATCTTCCTGCTTTTTCTAGGCCTTATCGACTGGTATTCCTACCAGGCATTCAAGACGCTATTTCCAACCCAAACTTGGGTTAAGGTTGGCTTCTGGCTCTTTTCCATCGCCATCTACCTGTTTACCATCTTTGTTTTTATGACCTTCGACCGGGGTAGTATCGGCTTGAATTTTGGCAGGCTCATGTCCCTTTTGGTCCTTTCCATCCTTCCCAAGCTAATTATCCTTGCCATCCTATTTGGCGAAGACGTGCTTCGCTTTGTCACCGGAATATTTCAATCCATCAGCGGAAACGACAGGGAGGGCTTTTTGCCCGAGCGAAGAAAATTTATCAGCCAGACGGCCTTGGTACTGTCCGCGATCCCTTTCTTGGGCATTTTGCATGGCGTGCTTATTGGCAAATACCGCTACAGGGTAGTCAAACACACGCTTGAATTCGACGACCTACCGGAGGAGTTTGACGGCTTTACCATCACCCAGATTTCGGACATCCACTCCGGAAGCTTTGACAACAAAAAGAAGCTGGAATACGGTGTGGACCTGATCAACCGGCAAGAATCGGATGTCATCCTCTTTACCGGGGATCTGGTCAATAACCAAGCGGTAGAAATGGAGCCTTGGATCGACACCTTCAAAAAGCTGAAAGCTCCGATGGGCAAGTTTTCCATCCTCGGCAATCACGACTATGGAGACTACATGTCCTGGCCGAGCCAAGAGGCCAAGCGAGCGAATATGGATCGGCTCTATGAAATCCAGAAAGAACTGGGCTTCCGCTTGCTGCGAAATGAAAGCGTCCAAATCGAAAAGGGAAATTCCAGCATAGACCTGATCGGTGTGGAAAACTGGGGGAAAGGCTTTGCGCAACATGGAGACCTGCCAAAAGCCACTGCAAATCTGAGCGATAGAAGTTTTAAGATCCTGATGAGCCACGATCCTTCCCATTTTGATGAGCAGGTCAAAAGCTTTTCCCAATTTATCCACCTCACGCTAAGCGGACATACCCATGGAATGCAGTTTGGAATAGAGATCCCCGGCTTTATCAAGTGGAGCCCTGTCTCACTCCGCTATCCCAAATGGGCGGGTTTGTACGAGGAACTTGGCCGCTACCTGCATGTGAACCGGGGCTTTGGATTTTTGGCCTTCCCGGGACGGGTGGGTATCTGGCCGGAGATTACGGTGCTGAAGTTGAGGAAAAAGTGACAACAACCAAATGACAACGCCTTGCGCGCCTTCTTTTTGATGAGTAACTTAAACTTTCAAGAAACGGAAAAAACCATGATTGTCCAGGCAGCTGAGTCACCCAAGTCCAATGAAGTTCTTGCAGCATTAAAAAGCAAATTTTCGGATTACGGCGTTTACGAGTTTGATTCTAAACCCCAAAGAACCATCATCGTGCGGAAGTCGGCCACTGTCGGAGCACAAATTACTGTTCGCAATACCGAAATCAGGATTGACGCATGTTGCCCTAACATTTTTGTATATGGTTTGATAGGTTTTATGAGCACGATTTTTCCATTTTACCACAACTTCGAAATGAAGATCACAGATTTTTTGAAAAAGACGTACAACTGAAAAACCAACCCTGCTGAGAAATCTCAGTTTAAGCCCAACCATTTCAATCAGGATAAAAGCTTGACAAGCTTTCCGAACCCGTTTGGAAGGAATCACATCCAAACTCTCCCCACCCAGCCTAGTCTACTACACTCGTTTTGGTAAGCCCCAAAAACAGGGCTATTGCAAGCGCTACCAAGACAAACAACCGTACGATGCTCAGTGCCTCCCACATTTTTGCCCTTCCAGTTAATTCCACGTCAACTTCGGCAGAATAGGGCGTCCCCGTTATCACCAAAAGCTGGGGAACGAAGTAAATACCCGTTATGATCAGAATCACGATATATCCGCTGACAGCGACTAAAAGGTTTTTTCGCCTGGGAGTCTTCCACGAAAGCATGAGCGTAATGATGAGAAGAAGCAGCGTGACCGGATGGATGGGGATCCAAAATGCCTCCGGGTTGAGCCCATATTCTCCCTGAAACATGCTCAGGGAATAAGGTGGCGCAGCGGCCCACCGGGGCACCACGCAAAGATGTTCATAAATAGCTGCGCCGATCACGACTGAAAAAGCTAGGCAAGCAAATGAGTAGACGATGTTCTTTAAGTGCATGATAATTTCTGTTTTGAATGCTCCACGCAAAAAAAGCGGGTCGGCACCTCGAGAAATTGTACTCATCGGACATCTCTAGGAAATTACATACTTTTGATTTTGAACCATTTCCGTGCTTCGCCCGTAGAGATCAGGCATGACATTCAATTCGCACATACCTCTCACTTCGTCGCATCTCAGCGACTCTATTTGTATGGTTTGGGAGGTACAGGGGCGATCTAGCTTAAGAGAGACAATTCTTCCCAAGGGCGTTATAGAGCTTATCTTCAATCTTGGCGATGGAATAGCCGGCACACTGCCCGGTGAAAAAAACATACAAGCGCCCCCATGCTTCATACAGGGTATAGCCACTCAAGTGATCAAGACACACTATGCTGGGCAACATCACTTGTTTGGAGTTCAGCTGAACCCTTCCATGCTGAGAGACCTCTTTGGATTTGAGGGAGCGGAATTTAAAAACAATCTGGTGGACCTCACCCTCATCAAACCCTCATTTTTATCGCTTTGGCATCAGCTGATGGAGGCCGGATCTTTCGAAAAACGCATCCAGGTAATGGAAGCCGAATTTCCATTGGTAAAAAAAACGGATTGTATCCGTACCAAAAAAATGTGCAGTCTTTTTTTCTCCAATGGCGTAGAGGGTTTTGAGTCAGTGGAAGCGTTGGCTTCCACCATCAATTACTCTCCACGACAGGTGAACCGCAAAGCGCATAGTCTTTTTGGGATCTCGGGTGAAGAACTTACCACCTACAAGAAATACCTCCAATCTGTCAATCTCATCCACAGTGGCAGACATACGTTAAGTGAGGTGGCTTACGAATCCGGATTTTTTGACCAGGCGCACTTCTGCAAGAAATTCAGGATGTTCTCCGGCATCACCGCCAGCGAATACATTTCCCTCAAAAGCCAAGCTCCCTTTCATATCTTTTCTTAGTCCTGCTTTAGCACCTACCTTCTACTGGTTTTTAAAATAACCTTCCTAAAGACTTTTCTCACGCCCCCCACAAATCCTTGTCACTTCACCACTGGAGCAAAATTCGTGTGGAAAAAAGTATGACAAAGTAGGACGGCCTCACCAAACATGTCCGACAGGTACAATTTCTAAACCAGAAGCTTCCTGAATTTTGTCACGCAGTTTTACAAGAACGTGTGTTCACTAAGGAGAATTTTTATCCAACAATTAAAAAATGAAAACCAAAATCAAGAAAATGGCCATCTATTCCATCATCGTACTAGCAGGATACCTAGCTATTGGCTATCTGTTTCATCTGGTAATTTTTCCGGAAGACAAACCCGCTTTTGCCAGCTATTTCAAGCCTGACGACAGCTTTTACAGCAAGAGCGAAGGGATAAAACAATATGTTGAAAAGCAGGAAAACGGTTACGTTTACTGCTTCACCGAAATAGAACCACTGGCCGCTGGGCCGCCGCCGCATATTCACAGCACGTTTGACGAAGTGTTTGAAGTCGTCAACGGCAGACTTTCCGTTTGGGTGGATGGCGAGACCCGGGAAATCGGTCCGGGGGAGAAACTTACCGTACCCAAGGGAACCCCACACAAACCCTACAACAAGACATCGGAGATCATCCGAATCCAGGGAACTATCGCCTTTCCTGAGAAATTTGCTTTTCATCTTCCTCAGGTATATGGGGTCATGGAAGAGAGCCCGGATTTAGCGCAGTCCCCCGGGATGGTATTGCAAATGGCCTTGTTTACCACCTCCGGCTTCGATTCTTATATCGCTGACGGCCCACCTGTAGTGGTGCAAAAAATCATCGGCTTTATCGTGACACCTTTGGCGAGGATGTTGGGATATAAAAGCTACTATCCAAAATATGATCGCATCCATCAACATGCGGATGTGGGCTTGCATGGAAATTAAAGACTGCTTTCCCAAATTCAAAAACCCCAGTTTGAGAGCTCAAATAATAAAAAGCCTCGCCAGATGCCGGTGACAAGTAGATCAAGATTATGAGACAGCATCTTTCAAAACTAAAGTCCTCTAAACACTTTTAATCTTACGATACCGGAGAGTTCATTCCCGGGTTTTTTCTTCCAAGACCGTCAAGAGCTTTTTCAGGGTTTCTCGGAAGGCAATCCCTTCCTCCTGGCTGATGCTTTGGTCTTGAAAGGAAGCAATGATTTGATCGGGAATGGCGACGGCTTTCTCCCTCAGGCTTGTCCCCTCCGGGGTAAGACTGACTAGAACTGAACGTTCATCCCTTTGGGATCTAGTGCGCTGGATGAGTTTTTTTTGCTCGAGTCGCTTCAGAAGTGGCGTAAGCGTGTTGGATTCAAGCATCAGCTTGTTGCCGATTTCATTGACAGTCTGCTCCGGATGTTGCCATAAAACCAGTAGCACCAGATATTGGGGATAGGTGAGATCCAACTCCCTGAGAAAGGGCATGTAGATCTTGGTCGTCAGCCGGGAGGCCGCATAGAGTGGAAAACAGAGTTGGTTTTCCAGGTATAGTTTGGCCAGTTGATCAGGCATAATCTAAGGTCTTTTGGATATAGGGTTCCATTTTTCGGGCTTCTTAACTATCGGCATTTGAAATGCACCTGCCATCGGAGTCGACCTCCGAGACTTTTTTTGCATGAAGTACTTCAGCCTTTGCACTTCGAAATAGCACGATTTCAATCTTATTTCCTTTTGCTGAGCAAGTATCTCAGTGCGCCTGGAGACCAAAGTGCCCATAGAATCAATACTGGCTGAAAGAACAGGCGAATGAGTCTTTTTTGATCGGTATCCAAGCCAAACGCGTCAATCCCGTTGGTGTATTGTGAAATATTTCCCGGGAAAATCAGGACAAAAAACACGGCGAGGACAATGCCGACCTTGACTTTATGTCTGTACAAGAAGATCATGGCCAGTCCCAATAAAATCTCCACCACCCCAGAGGAAAGTACCACGAAATCCATAAAGGCAGGATCAGAGGGCAACCATCTCGGCAATTGGGCGAGGAATTCTTCCCGCTGGAACGTGAGGTGGCCAATCCCTGCAAAAGTCATAAAGGCCCCAAGAATAATTCTGAATGTCGTCTGCACCCAGTTCGTTTTTGCATTCATATCGATAGCGTTTATATCGCACACGATACAAATATGGGAAGGTTTTTACAAACCGGATCTGCAATGAACATTTGGTTTGAAAAAAATGAACAAAGTGCTGGCTGTGCCTAACCCTTGCCATCCTTTGATGTCCCACTACGCGACTCAGGATCTTTTCAGCTTTATAAAAAAAGTCTAGGAAAATAAAATTCGTAGGCCCAAGCCATGGAGGCAATAAAGCCACAGTGTTGTTTGTCGATTACAAAAGTTTACATTAGTTTTCCCAACACCCTACAAAACTTTACCCATGAAAAAGCAGCTACTGATTCCGGAGACGCTTAACCAAAACAATTTTGATTTGCTCTGATTTCTTTTGGCCTCTGCGGTGATTTTTTGCCATTGCTATGCGATCTTCTACGGCTGGCAGCTTTTCGCCGAAAATGAACCATTCATGAAATGGAGTGGCGGAAAAATAAGCATCGGCAGCGCCGCTGTGAATTTCTTCTTTGTCATCAGCGGCTTTTTGATCTTGCGCAGCTTTGAGGGATCAGCGAATTTCCCTGATTTTTTAAAGAAGCGTATTCTCAGAATCTACCCCGGATTCATAGTCGCTTTTCTGCTCTGCATCTTTGTATTTGGACCTATTGGCCATATTGGCCATAGCTGGATCAAATCCTATGGGGAGTTTATCAAGTATGTGCCGTTAAAACAGGAGCTGTCAAACATGCTCAGTCTACAAGCGCCAGCGGAGGGATACTACTTCAACCACATGCCCCAACCCGGTCTAAACGACTCGATGTGGACTATCCAGTACGAATTTATTTGCTATTTGGCTGTCCCACTATTGGTATGGCTGGGATTTCTAAAGCACAAGCTTGGCTTGGCTATTGTGTTTGTCGCCAGCTATGCGTGGCTAACCTTGCAGAATTTGGGCCTTGTTTTTCCGCATGATTCTAATTTAAGTGGCCATATCCTCGCCAATCCTCATTTCTATCCCCGCTTTTTCACTTACTTCCTCGCGGGGAGTTTCGCTTATGCCTATAGGCACGATATTCCGAGAAACAATGCCCTTCTGTCACTATCCTTAGTACTGTTTGTCTTGGCATTTAAGCTGCAGCAGATTGACTTACTATGGCCAATAGCCGGCAGCTACTTGCTATTCTATTGTGCCTATCATCCGAAGGTGCTCTTCCCCAAGTTTGCAAAGCACGGGGACTTCTCCTACGGAATATATCTGTATGGCTGGCCTTTGCAACAGCTGTGCATGTTGTATTTCGGACCATATCTCAATCCATTTTCTTTCTTTGCTCTCGTCCTGCCATTGGTTTTGATTTTCGCAGTAGCAAGTTGGAATCTGGTAGAGAAGCCCGCCCTGAAGCTGAAACAAACGACCTTCAAGCATTGGAAGCTGATTCCGGCAATGCAATCAGCCCCAAGGCAGCGGTCGTAGTATTATGCCGAAGCTTTTCGGGATCCAATAGGCACCCACAGCTATGTTGAATCATCGAGGCCGGAGGCGTCTAGGAATTATGTTTAGCCTTCAATAATTGCCGACAAATTCTTTTACAACCGGGAGAAAAGGGATGAAGCTTGCGATCAAGCCCTCGAGCAGGCTATCGGTAAAGGCAGCGGAAAGCACTTGGAAATTCCGGACGACACCACCCCCTGTTCTGAAGAGAATTTTGACCATGCCAAGACCGTATACGGGCCGAACAGGATCGGGGCAAGGGTCAAAGATGCTATCCGGTAGTGGATCGTCTTTTTCATCCTTGTGTTCAACCTGGTCAAGCTGAACGGGGAGATAATCCTGTTCCTGGGTTTCCAGCATGGGCAGCACTTACAGAACACCTTGCCTCCCTTATTGCGGAATTCTCCGACAAGCTTAATAAATACAACCAGCCCCGATACGATTCTGGACTGGTTGTATTAATCTGAAATTGCTGTGTTTTTCAGCAAACCAAAAAAAATTAGAATATCCTGGCTAATTCCTTACCGAAATTTTCTCCTAGCCTCCAAAAGACAAGAAACAAAACTGAACTCGTTATTACGCTTAAAACAATTATAAGCTGAATTAACCTTCTTTGAGATTTTACCATTGCCCACTGTCTAATTTTTCTTTTACATATCCATAAGCGGTAGCTGCGACAAATACACCTGCTACAAAAATCAACCATCCTCCTTGAGTAGTTTCCATTTCATCCTTTGTAAGAGATGAAAATTTGGATCTGTTTATGTGATTTTTCATAAGATTACTGTTTAGCAAGTGACTTCCCTAATTCAACACCTGTTTCCCATGCCCATGCAGTAGCTGCGTATCCTGCTGCGCCAGCAGCCATTCCAAGAGTAACAAGAATTCCTAGATGAGCGAATCCTCCATTAATCTCATGCACATCGTCGATACTCAATTCTTTAAACTTTTCCATAAGGTAATCATTTTTTCGTTTCCCCGACGTTTTCCAGGAGTCAGGTGACCTCATCACATTACAATTAGGTTTAGTAGCTAGCATGGGGCCCAATGGCTGATCATAATGCTAACTTAGAGTCACTCAGTGCATAATAATAGCACGGAAGGAATTTTTTAAACTTTACTTTCAATGGATATTTCTCCGTTAACCTTTTTCTTCAATAGCTGAAATTGGAAGTCTATCTCTATTTCCTTCCCTTTGAAATAAAAAAGCAAAAAAACCGACGTCAGTCAAACTTCATTCAACCTTGATTATGCAATAGGATTTATTTCTGAGTCAAAAAGTGGTTAAATTT
>CAZTJM010000033.1:0-34944 GCA_964613865.1 uncultured Limnohabitans sp.
TCACGGTGGTTTATCGGTATTTGCCGGTGTAGGTGAAAGAACCCGTGAAGGAAACGACCTTTTGAGAGAAATGATCGAGTCTGGCATCGTGACTTACGGTGAGGACTTTATCCATAGCTTGGAAGAAGAGGGCGGATGGGATCTATCCAAAGTTGACCTCAAGAAGCTGGAAGACTCCAAGGCAACCTTCGTGTTTGGTCAGATGAACGAGCCTCCGGGAGCACGTGCGCGTGTTGCCTTGACAGGTTTGACTTTGGCAGAATACTACAGAGATGGTGATGGATCAGGACAGGGTAAAGACATCCTTTTCTTCATCGACAACATCTTCCGATTCACGCAGGCAGGTTCCGAAGTGTCCGCACTTTTGGGCCGTATGCCATCTGCGGTAGGTTACCAGCCAACTTTGGCTACCGAAATGGGTACCATGCAGGAGCGAATCACCTCTACCAAAAACGGCTCCATCACATCCGTACAAGCAGTTTACGTACCTGCGGATGACTTGACTGACCCGGCTCCGGCGACGACTTTCGCCCACTTGGATGCTACTACCGTATTGTCCCGTAAGATTGCCGAATTGGGTATCTACCCTGCGGTGGATCCTTTGGATTCCACTTCCCGTATTCTTTCTCCAGATATTTTGGGTGAAGAGCATTACGGATGTGCCCAGCGAGTGAAAGAGATCCTGCAGCGCTACAAAGAACTTCAGGATATCATTGCCATCCTGGGTATGGAAGAGCTTTCTGAAGAAGATAAGCAAGTCGTACACAGAGCAAGACGTGTGCAGCGTTTCCTTTCCCAGCCTTTCCACGTAGCCGAGCAATTCACCGGCTTGAAGGGGGTACTGGTAGACATCAAGGACACCATCAAAGGCTTCAACATGATCATGGACGGTGAGCTGGATCACCTGCCTGAGGGAGCTTTCAACTTGGTAGGAAGCATCGAAGATGCCATCGCCAAGGGTGAGAAAATGCTTGCTGAAGTAAAATAAGGAAATTAGTCAGTGGTGTCTTTGCCTGATCAAATGGCTTATTACCACTAACCTAATAACTAAAAATATGCAATTAGAAATCGTCACACCGGAGAAGAAAGTGTTTCAGGGAGAAGTCTCCGAGGCGAGCTTTCCCGGCGCATCCGGCTCTTTTCAGGTATTGAAAAACCACGCTCCGATCGTCTCGGCTTTGGCAAAGGGAACTGTTTCCTTTACCACCAATGAAGGCGCAAAGCAATCTATGATCGTAGATGGCGGAGTGGTCGAAGTCAAAGACAACGTGATCGTGGTCTTGGCCGAAAAAGTAGTCGGCTAATTCCTACGCAAACCTTATAGAAAAGGCCTCCTGTGAAAACGGGAGGCCTTTTTTGGTAATAGGTGTGACTGGTTCTACTCCTCAACTGGCCGTAGCACCGCTCGTTTAATGTATTTTTCGTCGTGCTTCATCAGGCTACCTTCGTAGAAATAAAGTGTATCCCGCACCACCCCAGCCAGCATGCCGATTTCCAGGATATTTTTGGGATTGACTGTTTCTGACCATTTTTTCGCGGTCTTCTCGTAGATCAATAGATGGGAAAAAGTAGCGTTTTGGTCTCCTTGTTTACGATTGTTCATCCAAGTCTCAATAAAAATCTCATCACCACTTTCCTGAATGGAGTTAAAATAGTGATTGGTCGGCACGTTTACTTTGGAGTCGCCACCCGATTTAAATAATTCATTAAAGTCAACAATCTGGTCTGCACCACGGAGGGTGTAGTCAAAAAAACGGCTTTGTGGTAAGTCCACCGAATCGAATATTCCTTCAGTTTCGGAATAGAAAGTCAGCTTTTTACTGTGCGGAAGAGTTAGCGCGAGGTTCTCACCGAAATCCCCCATAGTCAAATAAGTCACCGCGCTCAACGAACCCGATATGGCCTTGTACTCATCCGAATATTCAAACATTGAATTCTGAACCGCTCCGTCAAATCCAAAGAAGTAGATTTGATCTTCTGAGGCCCGATAAAAGTCCGGATGAAAGCTGTCATATACCGAACTGACCAGCTCTACTAGAAAACCATCTACCAGTTTTTTAAACTTTGCGCCCAAAAACCTGATCACCTTATCTTCGGGTAGTTGGAGTCTGATTTTTTCCACAAACTCCTGCGTTTCCGCATTGAATACCAATACTGATTCGCTTCTCTTGTCAAGGATATACACGATGGGATACGCTGACACATCAAAAGAAGCGGGAGAAAATGAACCAATTGGAAAATCCCCCGAGGCGATCTTTGTTACCTGCTCGCCACCTGTTGTCATGATGGCCACCATGGGAGAGCGGTAGGAAGAGACGGCCAAAAGGCTGTCGCCGATCAGTTTGACTTCTGCTTGGCTATTCAGAAAGTACCTGTCCTCCACCACTAAAACCGAGTCGATCACAGCAATCTCCCAAAAATCAGGAATGGCTTCATTTTCCTTTCCGGCAGTACATGCGACAAAAGCAGAAAAGGATACGATCAAAATCAAACAGCGCTGTTTCATAGAATGAGAGAGAAAAAGATATAGTCTCTTTCCAAATAAGGAGAATTACTGCGGCAATTCCATCGTATACCGAAAAATATAATGCTTATACTGGCAATGTTGCTAGTAATTTATGTCAAAGCGGAAATGGCGACGGATACTCATTTACGGTCTACAGTCGCTCGGACATCTGTTGATTTACTACACAGATTATACCGCACAAAAAAGTCCAACCCTTTCGAGTTGGACTTTCCTATACAAAGAACTAACCAAAAGTTACTTCAAGCTGCCGATCATATCTTCCGGCTTCACCCACTCGTCAAACTGCTCCGAATTCAACAGACCCAAAGCGATTGCCGCTTCCCTCAGGCTGGTTCCTTCTTTGTGCGCCTTCTTGGCGATAGCAGCGGCATTCTCATAACCTATGTAGGGATTGAGCGCCGTCACCAGCATCAGGGAGTTTTCGAGATGGCGTTGGATCATTGGCGTATTTGGCTCGATTCCGATAGCGCAATTGTCGTTGAAGGACACACAGGCATCCCCGATCAGTCGGGCAGACTGGAGGAAGTTGGCGGCAATCAAAGGCTTAAACACGTTCAGTTCGAAGTGACCGTTTGAGCCACCGATCGTGATCGCCACGTCGTTACCCATCACCTGTGCAGCCACCATGGTCATGGCTTCGACTTGGGTGGGGTTGACCTTACCAGGCATGATGGAGGATCCCGGTTCATTTTCCGGGATCAGGATTTCGCCGATTCCCGATCTTGGGCCGGAGGAGAGCATACGGATGTCGTTGGCGATCTTCATCAGGGAAACTGCCAACTGCTTCAATGCACCGTGTGCTTCCACCATCCCGTCGTGCGCAGCCAAAGCCTCGAATTTATTAGGCGCAGTCACAAAAGGATGGCCGGAAAGCTCGGCGATTTTCTTGGCTACCAGCTCTGAATAGCCTTGTGGGGTATTCAGGCCAGTACCTACCGCAGTACCGCCGAGGGCGAGCTCAGACAGGTGGGAAAGCGTGTTTTTCAAAGCTCTCATGCCATGATCCAACTGGGCGACATAGCCGCTGAATTCCTGTCCGAGGGTAAGCGGAGTCGCGTCCATGAAGTGGGTTCGGCCGATCTTCACCACGCTTTTGAAGGCTTCAGCTTTCGCAGCCAAAGTGTCCCGCAGCTTTTGAACCCCGGGGATCGTCGTCTCCACGACCATCTGGTAAGCAGCCACGTGCATGGCAGTAGGATAGGTATCGTTGGACGATTGGGACTTGTTTACGTCATCGTTGGGGTGGATTTTCTTTTTGGCATCCTCCAGCGAACCTCCCAAAAGTACGTGTGCTCTATAAGCGATCACCTCGTTGGAGTTCATGTTGGACTGGGTGCCAGAGCCAGTCTGCCAAACTACCAGCGGGAACTGGTCGTCATGCTGACCAGCGAGGATTTCGTCGCAGACGGTAGCGATGATATCCGCCTTGGCTTGATCCAATACGCCGAGCTCGGCATTGGTGAGAGCAGCGGCTTTTTTCAGGATCGCAAAAGCACGGATAATCTCGATGGGCATGCGGTTTTTTTCGCCGCCGATCTTAAAGTTGTTAATGGAGCGCTGAGTCTGGGCTCCCCAGTATTTGTCGGCTGGGACTTCTACGGGCCCCATGGTGTCCTTTTCGATACGGATTGACATGGTCTTGTTAAATGGGTTTGAATTTCGCCCCAAAGGTAATGGCTAAGCGCCTTTTAGCCTAAGAAGAAAGATGATAGTTGTGACGTATGGTCAACCGTCGACAGTCCTCTTTCGAGTATCAAGATACTAGTATCAAGAATCAAGAATTTGGGATTTAGGATTTTTGATTTACGCCACTGCACACTGCTCACTGCCAACTGCCCACTGTCGTCTGTGGACGGTTGACAAAAGACTGCCTACTGTCCCTACTCCTTTCCCTTCATCTCCAGGTTGATGAGCTCATGAAAGACCGCTCGGGAGGCTTTGACCTGCCGCTGGAAAAAAATGACACAGAGCACGTAATTCAAAATCGCGAGACCTAGACAGATGCATCCGTAGCTAATATTTTGCTGTCCAAAGAAATAAAAGCCGGTGAAGGCCAGCAAAACGACCGTCCAAAATACCAGGAAAAACACCGTGGCTGGGAACAGGCGATAGTTTAGAAAGATAATGGAACCGCGGGCGGTGGACTCCACCTGTCCCGTGATCAAGGGCAGAAAAGAATCGCCACGCTTCACCACCCGGGAAATCCGAAAGCCCTCTTGGCCAATGAGGCCATTGAAATGGATCTTGGGATCCCCCTGAGTACGGACATCCAAGAAATTGACCTCCCTTGTTACCCGGATCAAATGTCCCAAAACTTCCTCTTTGCTGAGGATGCTGACAAGTGTTTCACTATGGGCAGGCAGGAGGTTCAAGGTCTCTTATTTCACGGCAATACAGGAAATTTCCACATTCACATTTTTGGGAAGCTTACTTACTTCTACGGTTTCCCGGGCTGGGGGATTTGATTTAAAGTATTGCCCATAGGCCTCGTTGATCGTACCAAATTGTCCCATGTCCCGGATGAAGATGGTGCACTTCACCACATCTGAAAAGGCAAACTTTGCGCCACGGAGTACCGCTTCCAAATTTTTCATCACCGCATGGGTCTCTTCGGTGATGTTTTCATTGATGAGTTCTCCAGAGTCGGGATCCAAGGCTATCTGACCCGAAATGTAGAGCGTATTGCCAGCCAGCACCGCTTGTGAGTAGGGCCCTATCGGCGCCGGAGCTTCTGAGGTGAAAATGATTTGGTTGGACATTTGGAAAGGTTTATTCGGTTACCTGTTATTTGCTGTCATTCAATAGACCGTGGTTTCGGTGTTCCGCATTACGCGGCTGTACTTCTCCCTGCCTCACCGTTACTGCGAACTGCTCACTGCCTACTGGTTTTCGCTTCGTTCCAATACACATCCATTTCGGCCAGCGTCATCTCGCTAAGATTTTTGCCTGCGGCTTTTGCCGCATTCTCCAAATATTGAAATCGTTTGATAAATTTCAAATTGGTACGTTCCAGCGCTTCCTCGGGATCAATGTCGATAAACCGGGCGTAGTTGATCAAGGAAAAAAGCATGTCGCCAAATTCAGCAGTCGCCTTTTCCCGGTCGATTTCTTGCTCGTCCACAACATTGAATTCTGCCTTGAATTCCTGCATCTCTTCCTCCACTTTTTCCCAAACCTGATGTTTTTCCTCCCAGTCAAATCCAACTCCCCGGGCTTTCTCTTGGATTCGCATCGCCTTGATCACCGCGGGAAGCGAGCGGGGTACTCCGCCAAGGACGGACACATTCCCTTTTTCCTTCAACTTGATCTTTTCCCAGTTTTGGCTGACGGTTTCGGCATCATTTGCCTCCGTATCGCTATAGATGTGGGGATGTCTCCGGATTAGCTTTTCGCAGAGCGAGTTGGTCAATGTCGCCATGTCGAAATTGCCCTCTTCCGAACCTATCTTGGCGTAGAAAACGATATGAAGCAGGATATCTCCGAGCTCCTTCTTGACTTCCTCAGGATTGCCGTCGAGTATGGCATCGGAGAGCTCAAAAGTCTCCTCGATCGTCAAATGCCTGAGACTCTCGGTGGTCTGCTTCCGGTCCCAGGGACACTGGGCACGAAGCTCATCCATGATGGTCAACAAGCGGTCAAAAGCAGCCAACTGTTCGGCACGGGTACTCAAATTAGACATGTGAGGGGAAACTAACCTTAAGGTGTGGACGTTTTCGAAGTAAAGCTTTAAATTTGCGCAAATTTATCCGTTATGACAACTGTATTGATTACCGTAGGATTCGTGGCATTGTTCTTTATATTGATGTCTGTACGCCTGATCTTCCTCAAAAACGGTGAATTCAAAGGTACGTGTGCGTCCCAAAGTCCTTTTCTCAACAAGGAAGGCGTGACATGCAGCCTTTGTGGGAAAACAGTCGACGCTGACAGCAGCTGTGGCAATCCCGAAAATGAAGTGGACAAAGTGATGGCCAAATTCAAATAATTTATCCCCTGTTTCAAGCAGCTTTTTTATCATCTTCATCAAACCAACTTATACGTGTCGCTTATCAAATCTATTTCCGGGATAAGAGGGACCATCGGAGGCAAATCCGGCGAAGGTCTTACTCCTATCGACATAGTGAAATTTACCGCTGCCTATGGCGCTTGGGTCATCGAGACGACCCACAATCCCAAAGTAGTAATCGGAAGGGATGCCCGAATATCCGGGGAAATGATTTCCAGGCTGGTGTCGGCGACTCTTCAGGGTTTAGGCATACACGTAATTGACCTCGGGCTGAGCACTACCCCGACAGTCGAACTCGCCGTACCAGCAGAAGGTGCTGGTGGTGGTATCATCCTCACTGCCAGCCATAACCCCATCCAGTGGAACGCACTCAAACTTTTGAACGCTGTGGGCGAATTCATCTCAGATGCAGAGGGAAAATCAATTTTGGAAAAAGCGGAAAAAGAAGCCTTCACCTTTGCAGAGGTGAAAAAACTCGGCAAATACACTAAGATTGACGACTACATCGATCGCCATATCGCCCATGTGTTGAGTCTGGATCTAGTGGACGTGGAAGCTATCAAAGCCCGTAACTTCAAGGTAGTCGTCGACGCAGTCAATTCCACTGGAGGAATTGCCGTCCCCAAGCTGCTTCGCGCACTTGGCGTCACAGAGATCGAGGAAATGTACTGCACTCCTGACGGGCTTTTCCCGCACAACCCGGAGCCACTTCCCGAAAACCTACGCGATATCTCCAAAAAACTCGAAAAAGGAAGCTTTGACTTGGGAATCGTGGTAGATCCAGATGTGGATAGGCTCGCCTTTGTAAACGAAGACGGCTCCATGTTTGGCGAGGAATATACCCTAGTCGCAGTAGCGGACTATGTACTCTCAAAAACTCCGGGTAATACGGTGTCCAATCTTTCCTCCACCCGTGCGCTGCGCGACGTGACCGAGAAAAGAGGTGGCAAATACACCGCAGCCGCAGTGGGTGAAGTGAATGTCGTGCAGCAAATCAAAGCTGTTGACGCCGTGATCGGAGGAGAGGGCAACGGAGGCATTATCTATCCAGCTTCCCACAACGGGAGAGACGCCTTGGTAGGGATCGGCCTGTTTTTGACTCACTTGGCAAAATTTGGCAAATCCATCTCCAAGCTCCGCGCCAGCTACCCCAACTACCATATTTCCAAAAACAAGATTGAACTCACTCCAGAGATCAACGTCGACAAGATCCTTTTAGAAATCAAAAACAAATACCAGAAGCACCCGATCAATGACATCGATGGGGTGAAGATCGAGTTTGAAAAGGAATGGGTGCATTTGAGAAAGTCGAATACTGAACCCATCATCAGAATCTACTCCGAGTCAGACTCCGAGGCAACAGCCGAGCACCTGGCCAAAAAGATAATCCAGGACATCAAAGAAGTCGTCAGCGCTTCCTTGATTTGATCCAAGTAGTACAAGTGCCCCAGACCCAGATATAATAATGAAAGTTTACTTTGATAATGCCGCTACTACAGCCATGGACGATCGCGTGATCGAAGCCATGCTGCCCTATATGAAGACGTACTTTGGCAACCCATCCTCCGTTCATAGCCATGGCCGGGAGGTACGCACAGCCATCGAGCGGTCTAGGAAAAAAGTGGCGGAACTGCTCAACGCGAGCCCATCTGAAATCTTCTTCACCTCCGGCGGCACCGAAGCGGATAATACCGCACTGGTATGCGGCATCGAAAGCCACGGCATACAGCATGCTATTACTTCCCCTTTGGAACACCACGCCGTACTCCATACCCTGGAAGTTTTGGAAAAAAAAGGCGTCGTAAAACTCAGCATTCTCGATGTCAATGAAAAAGGAGAAATCGACCTCAACCAAGTCGAGGAATTGCTCAAGTCCAAGCCTAAAAGCTTGGTTTCACTGATGCATGCCAACAATGAGATCGGCAATCTCAATGACCTCAACATTCTGGGAGAACTCGCCAAATCTTACGATGCATTTTTCCATTCCGACACCGTGCAGACCATGGGCCATTATGTACATGATCTGAAAAGTCTCTCCATTGACGCCATCGTAGCGGGAGGACATAAGTTTCACGGGCCAAAGGGTTCCGGCTTTCTATACGTGCGAAAGGACAAGAAAATCCATCCTTTCATCCATGGGGGTGCCCAGGAGCGTAACATGCGCGGAGGAACCGAAAACGTCATCGGCATCATAGGGATCGCCAAGGCTTTGGAACTAGCCTACGAAGACATGGCTGGACATCAGAGCCATATCGAAAAGATCAAAAAGCACTTCATCGAAAAGCTGGTGCAGGACATTCCCGGTGTTGAGTTCAACGGACTTTCTGCAGATATGGGCAAAAGCCTTTATACTGTTCTCAACGTCAGCTTGCCTCCGTCTCCCGCAAACCGCGGTATGTTGCTCTTCAACTTGGATATCGAAGGGATCTCTGCCTCCGGTGGCTCTGCCTGCAGCTCTGGAGCGACCGTGGGTTCACACGTGCTGAGAGCGCTAAACCACAATCCTGAGCGGGATTCCGTAAGGTTCTCCTTCAGTAGATTCAATACGCTGGCTGACGTGGACTACGCTATTGACAAACTCAAAGAACTCTACTTGGTCGAAGCTTAAAATAAGGAAAGAGCCTTTTGGGCTCCTTTCTGTTTCTCCTTCAAATCAACCTACTTGGCGGGCTTATACCCGATCGCATAAGGTGTCCAAATCTCGTAGATCGGATTACCTGTCGAGCTTAGTCCGCTGTGATGCCATTCCCCGTCAATTACTTCATAGTCAAATCCAAGACTTGCTCCGACTCGGCTGTTGTCCCGAGAGAAAAAGGTAATGTTTTCGGTGTATTTTCCATTGACTGCGGTATAGGTCCCGCCTCCTGTGCCAGAAAACTCCTTGGTCTCAGAGTTAAACGCAACCCATTGAAATCTGCCGCCACTGAGGATCTTGATCGTCCGCCGCGCCCCGGGAGTGGATCGTGAAATCTCGCCTTCGCGCTTTCTCCCTGTGATTACCCAGTTGCCGGTAAGCTCGTCTTTGGAATCGGAGACCTTTTCCCAAACCTCCACCAACATCCCAGCGCCGGTGTCAGCGGATAGCGTCAGGCGATTTCCTTTTAGTTCAGCCTTGAACGGCGTAGTCGTGCCTACCTTTGGAGGATCAAGGGTGAAAAAATCAAGCGTCTCGGTATACTTGTCATCCGCAAATTGGTACGGCCCTCCGCCTGCTCCAATGAAGGCATTGTCAGCAACCTTCTTCGCACCGAAGGCAAAGTAGTCGTCCTGGTATATCTTGATATATTCTTGGTCGGTGACCGGTTTTCCATTTTGGGTTATCATCTTCCATGCACCATCAAGTTCTTGGGCGCTGGCCCAGCCGAGCAAAAAGAGAAAAGGCAAAAACAGATATTTTTTCATGGTTTGATCAGGTTAATTGTGAGTTTGTGGAATTTGGGCACTTATCCCCAAAAAAGCAAAAGGCTATAGCTTAGTTGGTTAATTTGCGATTTCAAAAGCAGCACAAGATGAAAGAATACATCCTCGGCTCCAGCAAAGAACAAGTCTTGGGTTTGTTTCCCGAGCGGATGATCAAAAAGATCCAGCTTGGCGAGAAACTGCTCGGAGGAGTGAGGATGGGCGAAAGGATCTTTGTCTTCGATGCGCATTGCCCGCATAGGGGAGCGCCACTCACGCAAGGGACGTTAAATGGTCTTGGAGAAATCATCTGCCCACTTCACGAATATCGTTTTGACCTATCCACCGGAAATGTCCGTGCCGGATCATGCGGCGATCTGGAAGTCTACAAAACCAGAATTGAAGCGGATGGGCTAAAAATCATGCTTCCCTAGTGTAGCCTTTCCCCATTTGGGACCTTCCTTTCCGAAGTTGCCAATACAATCCCTCCTCCTTCGGAGGTAAATCCCGTCACCAAAACCTCGGACATAAAATCGGCGATTTGTCTCGGTCGAAAGTTGCAGACGCAGAGCACCTGCATTCCGACCAAATCCTCCGCCTTGTATAGCTCCGTTACCTGAGCTGAGGACTTCTTGATCCCCTGTTCAGGACCGAGGTCAATCCAAATTTTGTATGCTGGTTTACGCGCTTTTTCGAAAACTTCTGCTTGAATAATTGTTCCCACCCTCATCTCTATTTTGGTGAATTCTTCGATGTCAATCGTTTGCATAGTGGTTTTTTTTTCTAATTTTAGGAACCTTTAAGCCCTTTACGAGTTAAAGAACTATCTATCCGAAACTAAGCCATGTTGAAATTCTCAGGATTTCATTTCAAAAAACCCGCCATGCTCAGTGTAGCTATTTTGGGATTGGCCTTGATTGCAGTCAATGCTTCTGCCCAAACTGAGTCTGAGAAAGAGGAAGACCACACTTCCAAAGTCAATGACCGGGTGGTTTTGGAAGACCATAGCTTACTTCAGGACAATTTTTCTTCGCCAGTTCATGTGACCAAATCCACTCCGGCGAAAACATCTTCTCCGGCGACGGTGAAAAGAGATCTTCCAGCAGGTGGAGTAGTCGTAGACAAAGATGCCAAGAAAAATGAGTCCCCGTCGACCCTGTCTTTCAACATCTTCCTCTACATCGTCGACAAATTCAAAGCAGATTAATCCAACCTTACCATATACAAAAAAGAGGCTGAACAGCCTCTTTTTTCGTTCTAAGACTCCGAGATAAATTTCTCAAGCTCGTTCAGACTGATTTTACCTTCGTAGTACGCCCGGCCGAATACTGCCGCCTTCATTCCAAGATCCCTTAGCTGCTTGAAGTCGTCCACACCCCGAACTCCCCCCGAAGCGGCCAAGTGTATAGAAGGATACTTTTCGATGATTTCTGCGTAGAGTTCAAAGTTTGGGCCCTGCATCACTCCGTCCCTGGTCACATCAGAGCACTTGAGGTATTTCAATCCTCGCTCGTAGAAGAATTCGATATGGTCAAAAAGATCTATTTCGGTTTTTTTCAGCCATCCTCTGATCTTGATCTTGTGGTCTTCCGGATTCGTGTCGGCGGCCAGGTTGATCTTTTCCCTGCCATAGGAAAGGATAAATTGGGCAAACCTCTCCGGGAAATTGGCGGCTGCGGTGGCCACGGTCACCGTTTTTGCACCGAATTCAAAGCATTTGATCACGTCTCCGTCGGTGGAAACACCTCCGGTAAAATCCACTTTGAGGTCAGTGTAGCCAGCTATGGCCTCCAGGATATGGTAGTTTTTCGGCTCTCCTCTTCTCGCCCCATCCAGATCCACCAAGTGTAGCCTCTGGATCCCAATGCCCTCAAAGGCTTGCGCAATTTCCAGAGGATTATTTGAAATCACCTCCTGAGTGGCGAAATCGCCTCTTTTCAGGCGGACACATTTACCATCAATAATCCAAATGGAGGGGATAATTTCAAACATGGGTCTAGATTCGTAAGGATTAAGATTGGAACTCAGCAGGAATTCCCTCCTTAAATATACTACCGACGGGCTGGATAAAAAGCGGCCGCGATCCAAAACTTGGTATTTAGAATTCCCTGCTGGATAAATATCTGCTATTGAGGCAAAAAATGTCAGGCAAATCTATTTGACCAAAATCCCTATCCTTCCGGAGCTACCACTGGCCCAAATGGCCTTTTGGTCGCTAGAAACTTTCACCGCATGATAACCAGTAGCGGAAAAATTTTCCCAATTTTTCCCCTCGTCGCTTGAAAAGTCAGAACCAGATGGCCCAACGGCGACGATGAGGTTATTTTTTTTCCAAAAAGCAATCCCAGAGCGATAACCGAGGGGCGTAGACTCAGGAAAGGAAAAAGCTGCGTTCTTGTAGATAAAAGCATGCTTTTCGCGCTGCTCCAGTTTGGTATAGTCACCACCCACAGTGATGATCGCTTTCCCGACTTGCGCGATTGCAAAAATTCCCTCCGAAGGCTGACCCTGTATCATCGGAGTCTTCATCTTACTCCACGACATGGTCTTAAAATCATAAAAGTGAATATTGGATACTGATCCTCCAGTACCGAACACCAAGCCGTCCTTGGCCACGGTGAGCGAGGAAGCACTGGCCGCAAAAGCGGCTTCCCCCGCTTCCGCATCGGGCGAGCTTGCCAGGGACTTCCAAGTTCTACCCCCATCGCTAGTTTCTAAGATCATCCACTTTCCGCCCACCGGATCCCCAATCACATAACCGGTACTTGTTCCCGAAAAGGCAATCCCATCGAAAAATGCCAAATCGCCCTCCTGATGAACTTTTCCCCAAGTCTTCCCTCCGTCTTCAGTTCGATAGATCACGGCTGGCTGGCCGGCGGATGCTGCAACGGCCGTCTGGGCATCAAATGCCTGGATGGAGCGAAAGTCCACCGTATCCAATCCTGCGATCACTCCATATTCCCAGGTCAATCCTCCGTCAATGGTTTTCAGCCAAGTACCTCCGCCGCCGCTGGCCCAACAGATCTGGTCTGTAACGGGTGAAAGCCCCCTGAGGGAGGCTTTCACTGGTGCATTAATTTCTTTCCATTGGGGATTTTGGGCATGTGCAAAACAAGTCCAAAGTAGCCCAATGGCTAGGAAAAACTGTTTTCTCATGCAATGTCCACTTTTCTATAGGCTTCAATGAGGGCTTTTTCCCCATCTACTCCAGGTAAAGCGTTGCCATGCTCCATACCCATCACGCCGGTGAAACCTTTGGAATGGATGTACTTAAATACATTGCCGTAATGGATTTCTCCGGTTCCGGGTTCTTTCCGTCCAGGATTATCCCCGATCTGGATATAGGCAATCTCACTCCAAGTCTTCTCCATGGTGGCAATCAGGTTCCCCTCATTGCGCTGCATGTGGTAGATATCGTAGAGGATCTTGCAGCTGGGGCTTCCCACAGCCTTACAAATCATATAGGTTTGATCCGCATGGCGGAGAAACAGGTCTGGATTGTCACTCAAGGGCTCCAATACCATGGTCAAGCCGGCAGGCTCCAAGATCTCGGACCCACGCTTTAAGGCTTCGATCACATTGCCCGTCTGCACACCCATGGGGAGGTTTCTCTCAAAATAGCCAGGAACGACAGTCGCCCACTTGGCACCGACGCGCTTGGCTACCTCAACGGATTCACGACAGGTCTTCAGAAACACATCCAAAAACTCCTGCTTGCCTGTGGTGAGAGAAACCTTCCAGTTGTCCCCTCCATCGATCACGAAAACTCCCATACGCATCCCAAGATCATTGAGTGTCTTTCCGATCAGCTCTTGGTCGGCAACGGATCGCTTCAGCATGCCATTGTCCTCCAAGGATCGAAAACCTTGGTCCGCCATAAACTTCAACTCATCGACAATACCGCCAGGTGCTGAGTTTTTGAACATGCCGAAGTGCGGGGCAAAATCCAATTTGAACGCAGGCTCTGCCTCCTTCACCCCGGCAAACGCCGGCACGCTCATGGCGCCGGCAGTGCCCAATAATGCACTGCCCAAACCCATTCTCTTAATAAAACCTCTTCTCTCCATGGCTTAGATCACTTTGGTTTTGCCAGGAATAGCATGCGGATAGTAGCCATCAGCGCCAGGAAGCAATTTTGGCGTTGCATCCCAAGCCAGCGTCTCAGGGAAGAGATCTATCGTTCCGTTGAGCGCCTCGTCCCAAGTCAGGACTTTTCCGGAATAAGTCGCATATCGACCCATGATGGCAGTCATCGTGGACTTGGCGGCGTTTTCCGCATCGGCAAACTTGTATTCGCCTTTCACCAAAGCTGCCCAAAGTTCGTCGTGCTCCGTCTGGTAAGGGTTCGGCTGATTTTCGCGATCGTGGGTATAGATCGGATTTCCTTTCCAATCGGTCATCACGCCGTGGTTGCCGGCGCTGAGGAACACTTTTCCTTTGGTTCCTTGGAAAGTCTCATCCACGCGATTGGCAGCGCCGGGGAAATGGCGGCACTCGGAGTGGATCACGGTTCCGTCATCGTAGGTGAAGGTCAACACGTGGTGGTCAAAGATCTCCCCGTTGTCCTTGCCTGTTCTCACCATTCTTCCTCCAGTACCCTCGGCCTTGACCGGATAGGAGTTTTTGGCCCAGTTGGCAATATCGATGTTGTGTACATGTTGCTCCACGATATGGTCACCGCAAAGCCAGTTGAAATAGTACCAGTTTCTCATCTGGTATTCCATCTCAGTCTGCTCAGGCTTACGCTCGCGCACCCAAACCCCTCCGTCATTCCAATACACCTGACCGCCGACGATTTCACCGAGGTCTCCGTTGTGAATGCGCTTCATTACTTCACGGTAGTTGTTTTGATAGTGGCGCTGCAGGCCCACGACCACATTCAGCTTTTTCGCTTTTGCGACTTCGGCGGCTGCCAAAACCTTGCGGATACCCGCAGCATCGGTCGCCACCGGCTTTTCCATGAAGATCTGCTTGCCTTGGTTTACCGCTTCCTCAAAGTGCGAAGGACGGAAACCTGGAGGAGTCGCCAAGATCACCACATCGGCTTCGGCGATTGCTTTTTTGTATCCGTCAAATCCCACAAATTTCTTTTCGGCAGGTACATCGACTTTGTCTTTTCCATACTTGTCAAAAATCGCCTTGTAACTATTGTCCAGACGGTCTTGAAAAGCATCAGCCATCGCTACGAGCTTGATGGGATGGCCGGTCTCGAATGCTTGGAATACCGCACCGGTACCACGGCCACCGCAGCCAATCACGGCGAGCTTCAGTTCATTTGCTGGAGCAGCATAGGCTCCGGGCACCAAAAAAGAAGGTGCCATCATCCCCCCGGTCACCAGGGCAGAAGTCTTGAGAAAGTCTCTTCTCGAATTTAGATTTTTCATAGACATGGGGTTATTTAGGTTCAATAATCAGCAATGGGTGCCTGCTCATAGTAGGCTTTGATCTCCTCGGGAGACGGCGGATTCAGTGGTCTCACCAGCCTCAGCCCGATAAAGGGCGCCTCTGGAAACCACCACTGGCTCTTTGGGATTTGGGGATCGATTCGCTTCCAAGCGGGGTCGGATACACTCCGCATCGCCGAGCCTATCTGCTCCGCCGGAGTCTTGAAGCTCCCTCCACGCACTACATGGGGGTAGAGTTTTTCAGCAGGATTGAGTGGGTTTTCCTTGCCGGAGCGCTTGTAGAAATCCTCCTCATACAGGTCCATCGTCCACTCCTGAACATTCCCATAGATATCGTAGAGTCCCCACGGATTCGCCGGCTTCTTTCCGACCGGGTGGGTACCTCCCTCACTGTTGGGTTCGATCCAGGCGTAGTCAGTCAGCTTTGTCTCCTCGTTTCCGAAAAAAAATCGATCGCCTGAACCCGCCCGAGCGGCGTATTCCCATTCCGCCTCAGTAGGAATGCGGTAGAAAATACCGGTTTTCAAATAGAGCCAATGGCAAAACTGCAGGGCTCCGTACTGGGTCATTCCCACGGCGGGCTTACCTTCCTTTCCCATTCCAAAGGTCATGTCCAGATAGGGAAGGCTGGGGCGGGTCAGCCCGTCAACACGTTCCGGTACGCCACCCTCGGTCACCGACTCCTCGTATTGCTTGTCAAGAAACAGCTCAAAGGCATCCCACGTCACCTCGTGTGTCCCCATCCAAAAGGCATCGATTTTCACTTCATGGGCGGGATTTTGATCTGGAAACTTGGGGTCGTTTGAACCCATCTTGAAGGTTCCGGCAGGAATCGGAGCCAAATCAAAGGTGACTTCAGTGCCGGGGATCTTTTGGGTATAGGCCTCAAACACCTCGCTTTCCTCCGATTGAAAGCTCATGAGGATCAGGCCGGATACCGCTAGGTACTTTTTCATTTTATTCTGGGTAATTAGAAATTTCAAATTACTATATCGGTTTACTATTGACTTTGATCTTTTGATAAATGGTAGGTATAAAGTTGGATACCATCTTCTTTGGTGTAGAAAATAAGGGTATTCCCCAAAACTTCGACCTTTCTGACCTCTCCGCGGAGCGAAAGTCCGGATGCCGACGGAACTAGCGCTTCAAATCCTCCCTTCCCATCGCCCAAAAACACCGAACCATGATCCGCATCGTAGCGGCCAAATTTCAGCTTGGTGTCAAAAAGATTGCCGCCAAATACCAGATCGAGGTTTCCATCCCCATTTAGGTCCACGGAGGAAGATGCAAAGACCGGCGAAAACTGCGCCTGCAGTGGAAGTGTCCTCTTCTGGAATTTTCCGTCTTGGCCGAGGGCAAAATAGCTTGTCTCCAGATTGTTTACCGCAATAGTCTTGGCATCCTTTCTCTCCTCTTCGGTGAAAAGCTCATCCATCTTCACCTCGGAAAAGCTCTTGAAATCCAGATATCTTTTCTTCAAAAAAAGCACTTGGCCAAGGATTTCATCACGGCTGGAGGATGGGTACTTTTCGTCCTGAATGTAATAGGATAAGATAGCGTCTGTGGATCCGTTGGAGTCAAAATCCTTGTAGAGCAATTCCAAAGGCTGGCTCTCGCTGGCGAAAAGCTGGGAGTTTCTACCGTGGTTTCCAACAAAAAGCTCTGGCTTACCGTCATTGTCCCAATCCCCGATCAACAAATCCGACCAAAACCCAACTTGGCCTTTTTCGAAGTAGCTTGAGGTCGTCTCCTGCCAGGCATCGCCGGATTTGGAAAATACCGTTACCGGCATCGCGTCGCCCACAATGATCAACTCATTCTGTCCATCCCCGTTCAGATCCGCCAAACCCGAATCTGTCACCATACCCAAGTTTTTGAAAGCTGGAGCTACTGCGTCGGTTTGGTCTGTAAAACCGCCTTTTCCATCTCCAATCCAAACCCGAGACCCGGGTGAGGTCGGATACTGTCCGGGAACGATACGCCCTCCGACAAAAACATCATCATGGCCATCGCCATTGAAATCGAGTGCCAAAAGAGAGCCGATTGGGAAAGCCTCTTTGGGAAGCGCCTCAGGAGAAAGGCTGAACTTGCCCTTGCCGTCATTCAAATAAAGTCTAGGCAACAAAGCTGCGTCGCCGATCTGATACTCATACATCCCACCGGAAGCAACCAAAAGATCCACAAAGCCGTCCCCGTTGGCGTCAAAGCTGAGCGCATCCGTATCCGCACTGGACGATGCCAAAGCGAAAGCTGCCGAATCCGCTCTTCCAAACTGTCCATTGGTCTGGGCAAAATAAATCCTTCCACTCACCCCTGTACTGCCGCCCACAAATAGGTCGGCTTTGCCGTCCCCGTTGAAATCCTCCACGACCATGGCTTTGCCGTTGCCGGAAATTTCAAAATTGAGCAAGGGTTGTCGCTTGAAGTCATTCACATCTTGGCCCTTTGGCAAAGCCAAATTTCCCGCCTTGGTCAGCAAAACTGAAGCTTTTGAAGATGGTGTTGTCCGCGCTTGGCTGGCTTCGGACTGGTCGATCGTATAGCTTTGGTTAGCCTGCAGATCCACCAATCTGGATTTTTTTCCTCCCGGCCAGTCCACCAAGACTGAGTCGGCGATTGTGGAAGATCCCAAGCCAAAAACCAAAACGGGAGAAACGGAAGACTGGAAGCCCCGGTAAAGATTTTGTTCCTGCACCTGCACTTTTCCAGCGGAAAACACCTTCACGAGCGCGCCTTGGCCCAGTGTATTCTGCCCCTCTCCTTTCAGACTTATTTTTAGGAAATTGCCCTTTGATTTCTGCACCGCAAGATTTTCATAGATAAATGCCGGTGCATTGATGTTGTTGATCACCAAATCCACATCGCCGTCATTGTCCAGGTCAGAATAAGCCGCGCCGTTGGAGTTTCCGTTTTCGGATATGCCCCAGCTTGTGCCAATACTCTCAAAAGTCAAATCCCCTCGATTGCGATACGTGTAGTTCCGAAGATTGGAAGAGCTCATGGACTTTACCAGATTGAGCAAATCCTCCCGCTTCAGTTGTCCTCCTGAGGTACGGACGTAATTATCCATGTATTTGAGAAAGTCCTGGTTGTTGTAGTCCCTCAGATAGCCATTGGTCACAAAAAGATCTTTCCAACCATCCAGATCCAAGTCTGAGAACAGCGCCGCCCAGCTCCAATCCGTGTTCGAAATGCCAGAGATCTGCCCGACTTCCTGAAATCGACCGTTACCCGTATTCAGATGCAGCATATTTCGCATGTACTGGTAGTAGAATCCCCGGTCTAGATTGAGTTGAAAAAGCTCGAAATTGTCCGGAGAGAGCAGGAGTTTCTGTCTTTGGTTATCCTCTGGAAGCATGTCCAGCGTCAAGATGTCCAGGAAGCCATCGTTGTTGATGTCAGCGATGTCGTTTCCCATCGAGAAATGGGAAACGTGATCCAGCATGGACTGGATTTCATCTTTGAATTTCCCGTTTTTCTGGTTGATGTACAGATAGTCCGGCATGGAATAGTCATTGCCGACGTATATATCCGGCCAGCCATCTGCATTGATATCGGCTACCGAGACCCCCAGTCCATAGGACAGACTAGAGCTGGATATTCCAGCTTTTTCGGTGACTTCGACAAATTTGCCATTTTGATTTTCAAAAAGCTGGGAACCCGCCTCATGCTTGTCCTTCATCAAGGCACGCGTTACAGCGGGATCATGGTTTTGAATTGATTTGGTGTTGTGGTTGAGGAGAAAAAGATCGAGGTCACCGTCCAAATCGAAGTCGAAAAATGCCGCGGTCGTAGTAGTCGACTGGGAGGCAACGCCGAGTTCTTCGGCCATTTCCCTGAATTGAGGAACACCGTCCGCATTGTTTCCCTGATTGACAAAAAGCTCATTCTTGCGCTTCTCGGGCATCAAGGCTCCTGAGTGACAGAGGTAGATGTCCAGTTTGCCATCACCGTTGATATCCACCAGGACGACGCCGGTCTTCCAAGGTCCAGGTCGGCCAGAGGCTCCTGAGGCTTGGGTAATGTCTTTGAATTTGAGGTTTCCCTCATTGAGGTATAATTGGTTTTGGCCCACATTGGCCGAAAAGTAGATATCGTCTAATCCATCCTGATTGAGATCGCCTACAGCCACACCCCCACCATTGTAGAGGTATTCATACATCAGTACATTGAGGTTTAGATTTTCCTCAATTGGATTGGAAAAGTGAACTCCGCTGGAATCGGGGGGAATAAGCTGAAAAATCGGATCCGAGGCAGGAGCGCTTGAGATGGTAGTCTGCTCAGCAGTCTTGTCGCATGAAAAAAAAAGCCAGCAAAGGCTAAGTAGTCTAATGGGCAATCGGAATAGCTTCATACAAATAAATCTGGGCTACTCCCAAAGGGAATAGCCCAGACAAGTTAATCAGGATTTTATTCGGTATACCCAGGATTCTGAACCAGTTCAGAATTTCGGTTCATTTCGTCTCTGTGGATAGGCAGATAATACATCTTATCCAACCACTTGCGATTTTCCTTTCCTGGATCCATGTCGATTACTTTGTAGACGTAGTTATAGATCGTAGGATCATATCTATAGAGTTCCAAAGTCTTTCCTGGCTTGAAAGTAGCAGTAATGTTGATACCGTTTGCCTGTCTGTTGAATGCCACAGGGGCTATCATCCAGCGGCGCACGTCATGGTAACGCTGCTCCTCGTAGGCCATTTCGATTCTTCGCTCATTTCTATACCGCTCTCTCAAGGCATCCCCTGTTTCGGTAATGGCTGGCAAACCTACACGGAATCTGATCTGGTTGAGCCAAGCTTTAGCTTCCGCCTCCTGACCCAACTCTATGGAAGCCTCCACGTAGTTGAGCACCGCCTCGGTATATCTCAGCACTGGCCAAGGCACTTGCTGCCAAGTGTTCTGATCTACGATGGCCGGGTTGGCATCGATAAACTTGCGGAAATAGTAGCCGGTGTAGGAACCGTTCCAGTCTTCGATCGGGCTGTTTCTGGTGTCCAATCCGAAGTGGGTGCCGGTACCACCGGTGATCTCATAGGTACCTGTCTGAATTTGACCTAGTGGATCTCTTGGCTGGTTAGCACTGGATCTTGGCTTCCACTGCGCTCCGTCATAAAGCACCGAAGCATAGAATCTAGCCTCTCTGTTTACATATGGAGCCGCTGAATGCTCAGGATTGGACCAAGAAAATTTGGTACCGTCCATCATCTCGTAGTCGTCGATCAGCGTCTGCACTGGGGTATTTCCAGCCCAGTTGTTATATCCATTTGGACCGTTGAAGAGACCCTGACGACCGCCGTTTTCCTGCTTCAGGTTGATGAAATATCTACCCAGAAGAATCTCCGCCTCCCCGCCGTTTCTGGCCATGGAGTTGTTGATGTAGTTCTGGATAGCAGTTTCCTGATCTACTGGAGCGGTAAGGCCCATTTGGTTTCCGGTGTGTTCATCAAGTACCGCTTTGGCAGCAGCCTGCGCTCTCTGCCATCTTTCGGTTCTGTTGCCGGATGGATAAGCCAAGAGATCAAGGTTGCCATAGGCCGCCAATTCAGCTGATTTGGCTTTTGCAGTAGGCCCATCGTGCAGATCACTTGCCGCATAGAGCAACACTCTGGATTTCAGAGCCAAAGCGGATACTTTGGTCGCCCGACCTCGTATCGCGGACTGGCCGGTAAGTAGGTCAGCAGCTTCATCCAAATCCTTTACGATAAACTCCACGCATTCCTCGAAGGTGTTTCGCGGAGCGAGGAAGGTTTCAGCATCCAGCGTGTAGGCAAAATCGATAATTGGGAAACCTCCATAATATCGGAGAACCTGATGATAGTAGTAGGCCCTCATAAACTTGGCCTCGCCAATCAGCCGATCCGTGCTGGCACCGGTGTGAGGGAAAGCCTCATCCGTCAGCTTCTCGATGGCAAGGTTTGTCGCACGAATTCGAGAATACATGCTGTTCCACGCTAAGGTGCCATTCACCCAGCCGATATCAGCTGGATTGGAGCGCGCCTCAGTGATCGTGGTGATACCCCGTCCAGGGTGGGTAAACATGGATTCATCGGTCAAAGACGCGAGCATTTGCTCGTCAAAGCCTCCGTTTCCGAGACCTTGGTAGATCCCGACTACAAACGCCTCTGCCAAGGCGATGTCT
This sequence comes from uncultured Limnohabitans sp., assembly GCA_964613865.1. Lineage (GTDB taxonomy): Bacteria > Bacteroidota > Bacteroidia > Cytophagales > Cyclobacteriaceae > Algoriphagus. The sequence goes on from CAZTJM010000033.1 coordinate 21,477, forward strand.
GTCCAAACACTTCCTTCGTCAACCTCGCCAAGCGGCTTGGTGTTCAGAAAATCGTCGTTACATGCGGTGAACGTGAAGCATGCTGCGAACAGAATAGCAAAATATTTATTGATTCTTTTCATGATTCACAAATGTTAGAAAGTGACGTTAAGACCTGTGCTGATGATCCTAGCCTGAGGGTAATATTGTCCTGTGCTATTGTTAGATTCAGGATCGTATACCTTCAACTTATCCCAAGTGAAGAGATTGATGCCGTTGAAATACAGTCTCAGATTTCTTACCCCCACCTTTTCTGTCAAGTGGGCTGGGAAATTGTAACCCAATTCGAAGTTTTTCAATCGGATGTAGTCAGAACTTCTAAACCAGTAGGTATTACCTCCAGAATAGTACTGATCACTTCTGTTGGCAATTCTTGGATCCACACTGCTTGGGTTGTCGATGGTCCATCTATTTTCATAGATGTCCAAGAGATAGTTACCGATATTTCCGGACTCACCAGCACTCACATACTGTCTTGCACCCGCGGCGCCTTGGAAGAGTACAGCCAAATCAAAGTTTTTCCAAGCCATGTTCAGATTGATACCTCCCTGGAAAGTCGGAATATCGTTATTGTCCATTCTCACCCGATCTTCCGGCGTGATCGCGCCATCACCATTGTAGTCCTGATATTTCATGTCACCAGGACGCAGGTTGTTGGTGATTGCGGAATAATCCAAAGATTCAGAGTCAATATCCTCTTGGGTAGCGAATACCCCGTCGTACTGGTAAACCAAGAACGTGTTCATTGGCTTTCCGGTAGATCTTTGCCATTCCGGTGCTCCCGGTGCCTCATCCCAGAACAGGATTTTATTTTTGGCATAGCCTCCGTTCACCGATGCGGAGAAGGTCACTGGGCCAAGGTTACCTCTGTACCCGACGTTCAAATCGAATCCTTTATTTTCTACTTCTCCGATATTTTCGGCTGGGAGGATCAAACCTGTGGTCTGGGGCACAGAAGCGTTCTTCTGCCATAGGATATTGGTTCTTTTGTTGTAGAACAAGTCAAACTCGAAGAACACCTTGCCTTGAAGGAATTGGCCTTCAAAACCCAAGTTGGAGTTGTTGGCCACTTCCCAGGTAATGCGGGTGTTCGGCACACGGGTTTCGAATAGCGTCTTTACTTCTTGACCATTGATGATGTAAGAGCTGAATCCGTAGGTAGAGAGGAATTGGTACTCTTGAAGTACGCCACCAAAATAGATCTGGTCATTACCCAGCTGACCCCAAGAGCCTCTAATCTTGAAGAAATCGAAGGTCTTACCCAAAGAGTTTTGCCAGAAGCTTTCGTCGGATACGACCCATCCCAACATGATACCAGGGAAGAAGCCCCAACGCGTATCCTCAGGGAAGATATAGGATCCATCATATCTCCAAAGGAACTCTGCCAAATACTTTTCCTTGTAGTTGTAGGAAGCTCGGCCGAAGTAGTTCAGTCGGGCACGCTCGTAAGCTCCGCCACCGTTGTTCTTCTCCAAGTCCCCACCGGCAAACATCTGATCAATGGCGCTGGAAAGGAAGTACCTTCTGAACGCGCTGAAATTATTAGCCTGTACGGTCTCTTTGTTGAAACCTGCCAAGATATTTATGGTGTGGTTGTCAGCGATGACTTTATCGTAGGAAGCAACGGTTCCGACAAGAATATTCAACGTGTTTTCGTTGAATTCACTCAGCCTTGGCTCAGCGGGACCTCTTTTAGAAGGAACTAGGACAGGGGTGACACCGTCTTCTTCGAACCCAGAACCCAATTGGTACAAGGTCCAAGGAGTCTCCCAACGTTTTCCAAAACGCATAGTCTTATCTACAGCGGCAGTACCGGTAATTTTCAATCCTTCTACACCAGGTATCTTGATTTCCAAGGTACCGTTGGTCTGGAAGTAGTCGCGGGTATCGCGGTCATAGCCGGTAGCGTTAGTGGTGATCACGACTGGGTTTTCACCATTCTCAATATCAGGTCCTGGCAATCCGTTTGGCCAATAAGCCGGTTGGTTGGGCTTCCCGCGCATCTGCATACGGAAAATGGCTCCGGCTCCTCTCGTAGGAAAGAATCTTCGTTCTTCACGTCCCAAGATACCCACACCGACTTTGATGTACTTGTTGATATTGGCATCCAAGTTTAGTCGGATGTCATACTGCTTGAATCCAGTCGCCGAATTGATATAATAAGCGTCCTGATCTTGGAAACCGATAGAGGTCATGTACTTCACACTCTCGGTACCTCCTTGAAGCTGTGCATTAACCCGAGTCTGTGGGGACCAATTTTTCAAGGTAGCATCATACCAGTCGGTATTGGGATAAAACCAAGGATCGGAGCCATTTCTATACAACTCAATTTCATCAGGACTGTAGGGAGCCTCTCTCACCTGTCCATTTGGACGGGTATACTGGCCGTTTTGCTTGTATGCTTGGTTAGCCGCGGCCCATTCGCTTGTAGGCAATTCGTAAATGTTTAGGTCATTGAGCATTTCTGCATACTGCGAGGCGTTGGCCAAGTCAGGAATTACAGTAGGCTGGGCCCAACCCTGATTGACTTGGAAAGTCAACTCCGGTACACCACTCTTACCTCTCTTGGTAGTGACCAAGATTACTCCGTTGGCGGCACGGGAACCGTAGATGGCAGCGGACGCATCTTTCAGTACGGAGATACTCTCGATGTCATTGGGATTAAGTCGGTCGATACCACCGGACCGCGCCGGGATACCGTCAATTACGATCAGCGCATCGTTGTTGCCCAAGGTATTGGAACCACGGATACGGATCGAAGACCCGTCATACCCTGGCTCACCGCTTCTGTTTACGGCTACCACACCCGGCATACGACCGGCAATGTTGTTAGATAGGTTGACCGAGGGCGACTTAGCCAGTTCACCACCTTTGACAGTGGCAACCGAGCCCGTGATGGTTTCCTTTTTCTGCTCACCATAACCTACCACGATCACCTCTTCGAGGGACTTGGTATCGGGAGCGAGACGGACATCAAGCACACTTTGCGAGCCGACGACCACCTCTTGGGTGGTAAAACCGATAAAGGAAAAAACCAGGACAGACTGGTCCGATTCAACGGCGATTCGGAATTTACCATCCACATCGGTGACTGTACCTGACGTGGAGCCCTTGAGGAGAATGGAAACTCCTGGAAGTGGCAAATTATCCTCACCGGAGATGACTACACCAGACACCTCCCGGGTCTGGGCCTGCGTAGTGCCCAAAAATAGAAGGCACATCAAGAATGACAGGCAGAGAAGCCTGACATGAGTAGAGATTTTCATAGGCAGTTTTGGGTTAATGAAAATTAAACCACAATGTCACCCATTTTTTGGCTAAAAGTGTAACTGTTTAGTGCCAAAAACTGACTGTATTATGCTGTTTATACAAACGGACACCGTATTTTCCGCCAATATTGGAGGAATAAAAAAAAATCCCGTCACAATCCGATCAAAAAAAAGGACAGCAGGAAACTACATTTCAGAATCTTGGCTTGAAAAAGCACTATTTATCGGCGGAAATTTTATAAGACAATGAAACGTGCCATTTTTTAGAGCCTTTTCACTACTTCCCGCTTTGGAATTCGTACAGACCACATTCCTCGAAGATCCCCCTCCTTATGGTTGATTGCCTTGTCTTGCGGATAAAGCTCCGCAAGCTGCTGGAGAGTAGCATCATCGATGTCTTTGCCGGGATCGCCGTGACAGGCAAGACAGAAACCTCCAGGAATAACAATAGGCTTAGTGTAGAGGAATACCTCGCCATTATTGATCTTTTGAATATTGGGATCACTTTTCCCCCCGCTTTCTGCGGTATATTCATACGCATCCAATAGCGGGGCCTCTTCTGGATCCGGCTTGTTCGATGGATTTCTGTTACGGTTGGACACCCGACGGATATCCACCTGACGCTCCTTGCCTATTTTTTCGAGTATTGGAAGCGCCTGCACGTGACAGAATTCCAAAGCGCCCACTGTACCATTTTCAGAAATTGCCCGCTGAAGATTGGAAATCAATTGGGCCTGAGCCTCTGCTGTCAAAGAATCTCCCCAAACCATAGCCTCCTCCAGGATCTCGACTTCGGTCAGACGCTTTACCTCCATGGCCTTATTTACCTGCTCAAAGGTCTCCCTTGATATCCGTTCCCGAGGTCCACAAGCTATCATCGTCAGCATACATAGAGAAAGAGTCAGGTTTTTCATGGCAGTGTCGATTAAAGCATAAATTTACCATGCTATTTAAGATTTCGGGCGAAAGCATTTGATTATCTTAACTCGGTGTATAGTTTTATCCCCACCCGATCGAGCAAAAAATGACTTCCTTTCTAAGATCATCTTGTTTTCATCAAGCATGAAAAAACTCTTACCGATCATCTTCTGGCTTTTGATGCTCACGTCTGGTTCGCTTGCCCAAACGCTGAGCCGAATGCAGAGCTGGGGCTTGGATTTTGAGTCCGTATACTGGCTCAATGCCCAACAGGGCGTCGCCGTCGGAGAAAAGCTAATTGCCCTCAGCATGGACGGAGGCAACACTTGGGAGGAAGTGCTGCAAAGATTCGACCTGAGATTCTATGACGTCGTGCTTCTTGACACGGAACGAGGTGTGGCGGTGGGGGAAAACGGCAGAATATTCATCACCTCCGATTCGGGGAAAACCTGGCAAGAAAAGGAATCGGGCACTTCAAATGATTTATTTGGTATTGCCAAGTCCTCGACTTCCGAGCTGACGGCGATAGGTGAAAACGGAGAGATTATTCGATCGACAGACAGAGGAGAAACCTGGGCGAAAACTCCAAGCGGAATCAATCTAGCGCTGAACGATATCCAGTTCATAGGCGAAAACTCAGGATTTATTGCGGCCGAGGGAGGAAACATTCTACACTCACAAGACAAAGGCAACACTTGGACACTCTCAAGCCTTCCAGAAAACAATGCCCTTTTTGGGATAGCCTTTTCAAGTGAACTGATAGGCTATGTCGTAGGTGCGGACGGATTTTTCGCCAAGACCATTGATGGAGGCGGCTCCTGGTCGGCCCTGAACTCTGGCACTATTAATACCTTGAGGAAGGTAGCGATCAGTCCCATGGATGCGCGGATTGTAGTTGCTATAGGTGATATGGCGACCATCGCCCGAACTGCAAACTCCGGAAGTACCTTTACTAAACCCACCCTTGGTGCCACCGTGACAAGGAATCTGAGGGGTATCGGGTTCAAACCATCAAGCAACCTCCTTTCTACAGTAGGCCAAGACGGCTATTTGAGTAACTCCAACAATGCCGGGGCAAACTGGGCCCAAAAACTCGCGGGGATCCGAAACCATTTTACGGCAGTGGACTTTCTGAACCAAAATACCGGATACGTCGCCGGAGAAAATGGAGGCCTTTTCGTCACCAGCAACGGAGCAGCCACGCTAGTCAACCGATCCCTTCCTGAGAGTATCACTATTCGCGGCATGGGCTTTTGGAGCACGTCCTTTGGCTATGTGGGATCAGATAAGGGCAAAATCTACCGCACTTCCAACTCGGGGACAAGCTGGGTAGCGGTGCCCACATCTGCGGACAGGACCATTACCAGATTCTACCTTTTTGCGCCATCCGTGGTCTACCTATCCGGTTCTGAAGGATACATTTCCAGATCTTTTGACTCAGGTAGTACCTGGGATCAAACGGTAAGCTCCAACACTTCAGAAAATCTTAAAAGCCTCATCTTTTTCGACTTTGGCTACGGGGCTGCTGTAGGGGACAAAGGCCAAATCAGCCGGACATTTGGGGGAAGCGAGTGGGAAACCGTCCCAGCAGTAAGCGGTGAAAATCTGAATGCCCTTGCCAAAATAGACAGCACAAGGGCGATCGCCGTAGGTGATGGAGGGGTGATCCTCAAGACCGAAGACAAAGCCAAAAGCTGGAGGAAAATTGAATCAGGCACCACCAAAAAACTCAAGTCCGTAGATTTCTTCGGAACAAACTACGGATTCATCGCCGGAGAAGACGGTCTTGCCTTGGCTACCTCAGATGGAGGGGAGACTTGGACTCCTTTTGCCACAGGGACGGTAAGAAACCTGGAATCTGTGAGCGCAGGCACAGACCAAAAAGCCTATTTCGCCGGAGAAGATGGTACCCTACTCGCCTATACTTGCGTCCCTCCGAGCGGCTCTCTCGGGGCAATTGCCGGGGATTCAAAGTCATGTCTGACCACTGCCACCTACTCCATCCTCCAATCCGACCAAACCGGTTCCGATATCAGGTGGAGAGTGGACGGAGGTGAGATCCTCTCTGGCCAAGGCACCTCCCAAATAGAGGTAAAATGGACTGGTCTCGGCAGGAACGCGGTCTTGGTCAGCAGGACAAACTTTTGCGGGAGTGGAGAAACCTCCGCCTTGGAGGTCAGCGTGGCTTCCATTCCTACGACCGATTCAGCGATCTCGGGAGAAGGAGCTGTTTGCAGTGAAGGCACCTACGCGTACTCTCTGCCAAACATTGAAGGCGTAAGCTATACTTGGACGGTCAGCGGAGGTGAAATCAAAAATGGCCAAGGAACCCATGCGGTGGAAATCATTTGGGCTCAAGCCGGAGAGCAACAGATAAAAGTAAGCCAAGAAAACTATTGTGGACAAGGTGCAAGCTTGGAGAAAGCAATTTCCGTGAGTTCGGCTCCGGCCTCTCCTTTGGGAATAGATGGAGAAGCACTCACGAGTCCAGGAGAAGAAATTTACGAAATAGAGACCCTTCCGGGCTTAAACTATCGATGGAGCATTTCCGGCAATGGAGGTAGGATAGCCTCCGGTCAGGGAAGCGGTCGAGTCTCGGTAATCTGGGAGCAAGAAGGGGATTTCGAACTTTCGGTCGAAGCCCAAAATGCCTGCGGCTATAGCTCCAAGCGTATTCTCCCCGTCAATGTCAACATCATCACCGCGCTGGAGCCTGCTGTGGACGAAAGTCTTATGATTTACCCCAATCCTAGCCAGGGAACAGCAACAATTTCCGCCGATAATTTGGACTCTTGGTCGAGCATTTCGGTCGTCAATTCCTTAGGTCAGGCGATAGTTGACCTGCCGATCGCCGACGGCCAAAAGCAAATCTATCTCAGCGGATTGCCAAAAGGCCTCCTGTTGATCCGCTTGCAGGGCAAACAAGGCGCAGTAACAAGAAAATTGCTGGTACGGTAGCACTTCAAAGATTTTGGCGGACAACAACCCTTTTTCATTTGCAAGGGTTGGGATGGAACAGCCTAAAAGCACTCTTCGAACATCGCATTGAGACAGAGAGCGGGCGGCCTTTAAACAAAAAAGACGAAGATTATTCCCCGTCTCTTATCATTACATATTGGAATACATCCCCGATTATCCCCCTTTTGATATAGGCCTTTTTCAGGATTGCTTCGGGAATAAATCCCGCTTTCTCGAGGACGCTCATCGACTCCCCGTTAAAGTCATAGACTTGTGCATAGAGCCTTTGGATGTCGAATTTTTCGAAGATATACTGGGTGTAAAGTTTCACCGCCTCCGTTGCGATGCCCTTGCCCCAAAATGGCTCGCCTACCCAGAAGCCCAGTTCCATATTGGTACGGAGTTCATCCTTTCCCCGGTCGCAGCCAATCGAACCTGCTAGTTTTCCCTCAAACTCTATCGCGAAGTTTTGGGGAGGATTAAATTTCTGATTGTGCTCGATCCAATGCCTGGCATCATGGATAGTGTAGGGCTGGGGATAGCTGTCCCGCAGATTCATGGCAATCTTGGGATTGTTGGCGAGGGGATAGAGTTGGTGAAAATGGGCCTCGCTCCAAGTGACCAGATTAATTCCTCTTTCTCCTGCTATGATCATAAAAGTGCGTGGGTTATTTCTCCGCCGGGGCTTTTTGTTTGTTCAATATACCTTCTTAATTCAATCTTGCAAAGCCTGTTCCACTTAGTCAATGCCTCCTGCCTGCATTTTTTCAAGGTTTTCAGCGAGTCGAAGTGCGGAGATAAATTCCTCGATATTGCCGTTCATCACGTCCGGCAAGTTGTAGACGGTTTTGTTGATCCGGTGGTCGGTTACCCGGGATTGCGGATAGTTGTAAGTTCGGATTTTGTCCGAGCGGTCTCCACTGCCAACCATTGACTTACGCTGAGCGCCTACAGCCTCGTTGTGCTTGGCCAGCTCTATCTCATAGAGTCTTGATCTGAGCACCTTCAGCGCTTTTTCAAAGTTTTTGATCTGGGACTTTTCGTCCTGACAGGTAACTACCAATCCCGTGGGATTGTGGGTTAGCCGCACCGCTGAATAGGTCGTATTGACGGATTGTCCACCAGGTCCGGAGGAGCAATAGGTGTCCTTTCGAATGTCGTTCATGTCCAGATGCACCTCAACTTCGTCCATTTCGGGTAGAACCGCAACAGATGCGGCGGAGGTGTGGACACGTCCTTGGGATTCCGTGGCTGGAACCCGCTGCACGCGATGCACCCCGGATTCGTATTTGAGCATGCCATAAACATCCGCGCCGGAGACGGTGGCAATGATTTCCTTATATCCACCGGCGGAGCCGAAGGTCAAATCAAGAACGGTCAGCTTCCACCCCTGCATCTCGCAAAAACGCTCGTACATTCTAAACAGGTCACCGGCAAAAATCGACGCCTCGTCACCACCTGCACCGCCCCTGATCTCCAAGATACAGTCTTTGGAGTCATTGGGGTCTTTTGGGATCAGCAATTGCTTCAGATCCTCTTCAAGGGTTTCCTTTCTCTCCCGTAGCTCTTCCAACTCCAGCTTGGCCATCTCACGAAACTCAGGGTCCTTTTCCTTTTCCAGGATTTCCTTGGAGCTGTCGATATTTTGCAAAACGAGTTTGTACTCGTCGTAGGCAGACACTATTTTCTCAAGGTCTTTGTACTCCTTGGTGAGCTTGGCGTATTTGCCCATGTCGGACATAGAGTCCGGCAATACGATGAGTTGTGCTACTTCTTCGAAGCGATCTTTAAGGGCCTGTAATTTATCCAGCATGGGTTTTTCCTTCGCAGCGCAAAAGTAGGAATTTTATCGGGAGCGCGCGTGCATAGGCTGGGTATTAAACTTTGGGTAAGTAGCGTTTCCCTCAAGCAATCCGTTCTTTAGAATATGAAAAAATCGGCATTCTTTCTCCTTTTTGTTCTAGCTTGGTTCTCTTTCGGATGCGGGGAGGAAAATCCACCCGCCGACTGTATTGACCCCGAAGAAGCTTGGACAGGCCCCTGCACCCTGGAGTATGTTCCAGTCTGCGGCTGCAATGGGTCCACCTATCCCAACTCCTGTGCCGCAGACCAAGCCGGCCTCAAATCGTGGACTTTGGGCGTTTGCAAGTAAAAAGGCTGCCATTCCTGACAGCCTTTTAGTCTATTCTACAGTTACGGATTTTGCCAAGTTTCGAGGCTGGTCGACATTGCACCCTCGCATCACAGCGATGTGGTAGGAAAGCAGCTGCAGGGGAACGACCGCAACCAAAGGCACAAAGGCCTCGTGCAATTCTGGTATTTCGATCACATGATCAGCCATTGCTTTCACTTGGGTATCCCCTTCGGTGACCACAGCGATTACTTTTCCCTTTCTGGCTTTTACTTCCTGGATGTTGCTCACCACTTTTTCATAGGAGCTGTCCTGAGTGGCGATGAAAATCACCGGCATCTCCTCGTCGATCAACGCGATCGGACCGTGCTTCATTTCAGCTGCCGGATATCCTTCTGCGTGGATGTAAGAGATCTCTTTCAACTTCAGCGCTCCCTCAAGAGCAACTGGGAAATTATAGCCTCGTCCCAGATAGAGTGCATTTCTGACATCCTTGTACTCGGAGGCGATGTATTTGATAAGCTCATTGGTTTGAAGAGCCTTTTCTACCTTGGCTGGCACTGCGGCCAATTCATGTAGAAGTTGTATATACTTGCTTTCTGGTAAAGTGCCTCTTTGGTATCCCAGCTTCAAAGCCATCATGGCCAAAACCGAGATCTGCGCAGTAAAAGCCTTGGTGGACGCCACCCCAATCTCCGGTCCGGCGTGGGTATAAGAGCCCGCATGGGTTGCTCTGGGAATGGAAGAACCAACCACATTGCATACGCCAAAGATTGTCGCCCCTTTTGATTTGGCCAGCTCGATAGCAGCAAGGGTATCTGCGGTTTCACCAGACTGGGAAATGGCGATAACAAAGTCCTTTTCGCTGATCACCGGATTTCGGTATCTAAATTCAGAAGCGTACTCTACTTCTACTGGTACTCTGGCAAATTCCTCAAAAAGATATTCTGCCACCAACCCGGCGTGCCAAGATGTCCCGCAGGCCGTGATGATGATCCGCTCCGCATTTTGAAATTTGTTCATGTAATCCCGCAGGCCGCCCAAAACCAATCGTCCTGACTTGGCGTCGAGTCGTCCCCTAAGACAGTCGGAAATTGACTTAGGCTGCTCATAGATCTCCTTGAGCATAAAATGCTCGTATCCCCCTTTTTCGATCGCCTCCAACTCCATTTCCAGTTGGTTGATATAGGGGTTGGTCTCGATGTTTTCGATCGTCTTGAGCTGCAGCTTTCCGTTGCGGATCACGGCGATTTCGTAATCGTCGAGGTAGACCACCTTGTTGGTATATTCGATGATAGGCGTGGCATCCGAAGCTAGGAAATACTCGTCCTCCCCCACGCCAATGACCAATGGAGATCCCTTTCTGGCTGCAATGAGCGTGTCCGGCTCCTCCTTGTTAATCAGCACGATCGCGTAGGCTCCGACTACCTTGTGCAATGCGAGGCGAAGCGCCTCTTCCAGGGTGCACTGATTATTCAGGTAAATTTCCTCAATGAACTTCACAAAAACCTCCGTGTCGGTATCGCTTTGGAATTGATAGCCTTTCTGAAGCAGGTCCTTTTTCAGCGCCTCATAATTTTCGATAATCCCATTGTGGATCATCGCAAATTTTTCTGAGGAAGAGTAATGGGGGTGCGCATTTATGTCGTTGGGTTCTCCGTGGGTAGCCCATCGGGTATGTCCAATTCCGATCTTGGATTCTATCGCTCCGTTTGAGTCGAGATATTTCTCTAGCTCGGAGACTTTTCCTTTCTTCTTGTAAATACTAAGTCCCTTTTGATCCAAGAGAGCGACACCTGCTGAGTCATAACCCCGGTATTCCAATCTCCGAAGTCCTTTGAGGATGATGGACAAAGCTTCCCGCTGTCCCACATAAGCGACAATTCCGCACATTTTTGAAAAATAATTAAAGTTAGTTTAAACTTCAGCAAATAAACAGCATTCATACCAAAAAAAATAATCCACTTCCCTAAAAATTGAAAGTGGATCAGGTATACTTATCAGAAATCGATTGAACTATCTGGATTTTGAGTAAATTACTTTTATCACGATTCTATCCTTGTTCACTTTAAACTGACGGAGGGATCTTTGAAAATCAATTCCTGTGCTCGATAACCCAGCTTTGGGGGGAATTGAGCCGTCAAGAAGCCAGTTTTGGCGAATGAGGTCTCCGCGATAGATTGCATTGATATGGGAGGTCAAACCGGTCTGATACAATTTATCCTCCGAGTCATAGGCTAAGATAGCCGCCGTCGTAAAGGCGTTGTTTGGCACTCGCTCTCCCTCTGCGTTTTGCAAGACTTGGGGTTGAGCATCTTCCTGCACATAAAGTTGCGCATTATTGATTGTACTTCGGATTGGCTCATTGTACTGATCCACAAACTTCATTACCATTCCTGTGATCGGAACGTTGTCCTCATCCTGATTTTCTATTGCGCCAATTGTAAATTGAACCTGATTGAATGTAACTCCGGACAATGTGTCCAAAAATGCATCCAATGGACTAGTGTCTATCCTCATGGCCATTGCAACTGTGGACTTCATCCCCACTATAGGCGCCATATCATAGGACAGGCCATATTCCGTCACAACTTCTGTAGGCGTGCCGCTGCGGTCTGATTCTATTCCGTTAAAGCTTCTGGACGAGGACGTATTGATATCGTATTTCAAGGGTACCGTGTCTCCTACTGCGTGGTAATACACCGCGATACCGGTGTTTGCACCCAAGGCAACGCCAATAGTAGAATTGTCTCCTTCCTTGGCTTTGACGGCTATTCCGGGAAAATATTTTCTAAAATTGATCAGATTGTCAAACTCACTCCCGGACTTCAGCTTTTCGAAAAGCTCTTGCTGAAACGCCTCGTTTACCGAAAGCTGCATGACAGTGTCCTTGACTTCATCGAATGTGATGTCGATGGTGGCAAGCGACTCTGTCTTGTAAGCAAGCTTGTCAAAATTGTAATAAAGCGTATCCAGAATAGGCTCTGAGAGCATGTGAACCGAATATCTTTTCGCCTGGTCCAAATCGGAACCGTTTACACTGACTACTTCCATGTTGAAAAACACAGAGTCGAGGATCGCATCTGTATTTGGCCTCGCATCGGTCGCATCAATGTACATTCTCGAGTAGCCCGTAGCTTCCGTCTTGCCGAAGTAGTCATCGGACTCATTGCCCACCACCAAAACTCCAGAATTGGTTGTATTGAACGAATCCAATAGCACCAATTGAGCATCTAAGGCAAACTCCTCGTAGAATACGCCGATCTGGTTGTTTCCCGGAGCCAACTCAAGGCCGACCGTTGCCGGGTCACTGCATGAACTGTTGAATAAGAAAGAAGCGATGGCCAATCCGGCCAGTAATTTAGCCTGCAAGGCTGTTGTATATCCCAAAAAGCTCGTCGTGAGCCTGCTGTTCTTCTTGAATACTGATTTCAAACTTTTTGTCTTTTGAGAAATCCTCGATGAGTTGGTTTAATTCCGGGGAGACCGCTGAGCCTTTTACCACGAGGTCGGCGTATTCCATACCCATCTTGATAAAACCGGTGAAGTCTTTGGTCTTCAAAGGTGCTAAAATAGTGTCATCGATATCCACCATCTTAACCTTGTTTAACAAATCGTCGCCAAAGGTATGCGAAAATCCATTGTTGTAGATTGCAAACACGGTTTTCGTGTCCTTAAAAAGTGGCTCGTTCTTGTAAGTCGTCTTTAGGTACATCGGAATCAGCGAAGTCATCCAGTCATTGCAATGCACGATATCCGGAGCCCAGCCTAGCTTCTTCACGGTCTCAATCACGCCTTTGCAAAAGAAAATTGCCCGCTCGTCATTATCTTCGTAAAACTTCTGCTGCTTGTCATGGAAGACGTGCTTTCGCTGGAAATAATCTTCGTTGTCAATAAAGTAGACCTGGAGCTTGGCATTTGGGATCGACGCCACCTTGATGATCAGGGGCTTCTCCTCGTCTCCCACAGCAATGTTGATCCCGGAAAGACGGACTACCTCATGGAGTCTGTTTTTTCGCTCATTGATCAGCCCAAATCTTGGCACCAAGATACGGATCTCCATTCCTCGCTCGTGCATAGCTTGGGGCAGGGATCGTAAGAAATGGGCTACTTCGGAAGTTTGTAAGAAAGGGTTGATTTCACTGGCAACGTA
>CAZTJM010000034.1:0-32055 GCA_964613865.1 uncultured Limnohabitans sp.
ATTGAAAACTATCTTTATGATCCTGCATATTTGATTATTCTGTTTCTTGAATTAGATGCAATGAACTTGAGACGTGATTTGGGTTTAGATATTACATTCAATGAATATAAAATTCTCACCAATCAAGAATTGCTCCAAAAGGCTATAGATTGGTTTTTTGAAAAATTGCATGTCGAGATTAAAGTAAATCAAATGAAAACAAAACGCGAGGTCGAATATTTAAATGGAATTAAATTAATGATACCTGAATGGTATTTAATTTATCAAGGCCATGATCTTGAAATTAAACTAAAAAAAGCATTTGTCGCATTAGAAAAATATCGCAATGAAGGAGAGCTTCAAAAAAAACTATCCATTATTTCTGCCAAATTATATCCCTTTATTCATTTGGATACAGTAAATATGATAGAGATGATAATATCCAATTGAAAATCAAATCGACTTTCTTTCCAGATTTCTCTTAAGAGTTTACCTTAATTGTAATCGCTTGGTTCAAAGCCAAAAAAAGCTACCCCATTCATCCGAGGTAGCTTTTTTGCTTTACCAATCAGCGGGCTTAATGCTCCGAGAAATGACTCAGGTCTGCATTATCCTCCAAGCGCTGCAATTCCTTTTTGCCGTAGGCGATCTTGGTGATCACCACGTAGAGCACAGGCACGAAGAAGATCGCCAGGAAAGTCGCCGAAAGCATCCCGCCAATCACCGTCCATCCTATGGTCTGTCTCGCGACCGCACCGGCACCGTTCGACAGCGCCAGCGGCACCACCCCGAGGATAAAGGCTAGGGAGGTCATGATGATGGGACGGAGACGCAGCTTCACCGCATCGATGGTCGCCTTCACCAGCGGCATACCCTTATCCACCCGCTCCTTGGCAAACTCCACGATCAGGATGGCGTTTTTCGCTGCCAAACCGATGAGGGTAATCAGACCGATCTGCGCGTAGACGTTGTTGTCCAGCTTAGGCAGGAAGGTCAGCGCTAGGATCGCCCCAAAGGCACCCAGTGGCAGAGCGAGCAAGACCGAGAATGGCACCGACCAGCTCTCATACAGGGCCGCCAGCAAGAGCGAAACCAAGATAATCGCAAGCGAAAAGATCAGGATGGTGCTGCTGCCAGCCGCCATTTCCTCCCGGCTCAGACCTGAAAAGTCGTAGCCATAGCCGTCGGGAAGCACCTCAGCGGCCACCTCTTGCAAGGCCGCGATGGCCTGACCGGAGCTATATCCCGGTGCCGCGTTGCCGTTGATCTCAGCGGAGCGGAAGAGGTTGTAGTGGGAGATCACGGGAGCGCTCTCCGTGATTTTATAGTTAACCAGCGCGCTCAGCGGCACGGAGGCACCCTCTCGGTTGAGCACATAGTATTTTTGTAGATCCTCTATTCCGCTGCGGAATGTGGTATCGGCCTGGGTAACGACACGGAAGTTTCGTCCATACTTGGTGAAGTCATTGACATAGCTCGAACCCATCATGCTGGACATCGTGGCAAATACATCGGTCATGGACACGCCGAGTTTTTTCACTTTCTCACGGTCCACCTCGACATGGTAGCCCGGGGTTTTCGCAGTGAAGAAGCTATAGGCCATAGCGATCTCAGGACGGGCATTGGCTGCCTGGAGGAATTGTCCCAGCACGCCCTCCAATTCCTTCACATCTCCACCTGCACGCTGCTCCAGCATAAAGCTGAAACCGCCCGTCTGGCCAAGACCCGGAATCGCGGGTGGCGGAACAACCACGATGTTGGCGCCTTTGATGGCGGTAAACTTCTGGTTGAGCGCACCAATGATGCCGAAGAGCTGCAGGGAAGGATCCTTTCGCGTTTCCCAAGGATGCATCTGCACAAAGAAAGTCGCCGAGTTAGGCTTGAAAGAGAAGTTGATCGCGTTCAGTCCGCCGATACCGGTCACGTTGTTAATTCCCTCCGTACTGCGGATCAGCTGGTTCATTTCCGCCATTACTTCGCGCGTTCGGGAGCTGGAGGCACCCTCCGGCAACTCCACGGATACGAATAGACGTCCCTCATCCTCAGTCGGGAGGAAGCCGGTTGGTTTGCTTTGGAACAGCCCAAAAGTGCCTGCAAAAATGCAGACCAAGATCACAAGCACCAGGGGAGCCTTTTTGATCCAAGATCTTACCCCATTGGAATAGGAGCCAGTCACACGCTCAAACCAGTTGTTAAATCGGTAGAAGAACTTGTTCAAGCCCTTGCCTTCCGGAGTCACCTCAGAAGGTCTAAGCAAAATGCTACACAGCGCCGGAGTCAGCGTCAGCGCGACAAAAGCCGAGATCAACACAGAGATCGCGATGGTGATCGCAAACTGTTGATACATCCTTCCCACGATACCCGGGATGAAACCCACCGGAATAAATACCGCGGCAAGGATCAACGCAATGGCAATAACCGGTGCTGTGATGTCCTTCATCGCCCTTCGCGTAGCTTCTTTTGCAGAAAGCTTAAAACGGTCAATGTAGTGCTGAGCCGCTTCCACCACCACGATCGCATCATCCACAACGATCCCGATCGCCAGTACAAAGCCGAACATGGTCAGGGTATTGATGGTGAACCCGAGCGGCACAAAGAAAATAAAGGTACCGATGATCGATACGGGGATAGCGAGAATAGGAACCAGTGTGGCTCTCCAGCTTTGCAGGAACAGAAATACCACGACGATCACCAAGAGCAGAGCTTCGCCAAATGTCTTGATTACCTCGTTGATGGACACCTCTACCACGGAGACGGACTCGAAAGGCACGACGTAGTCCATGTCAGCCGGGAAGGAAGTCTTCAGCTCGTCCAGCGCCTTGTATACTCCCTCGGCGGTTTCTAGGGCATTGCTACCTGGAGCCTGATAGACTAGGAGGATTGCTGCATCCTGACCATTGACCGTGGAGTATCGGCCATAGTCGAACTGGCCGAGCTCCACACGCGCGATGTCCTTCAGGTACACGAGTGAGCCGTCCTCGGGATTGGTTCGGACGATGATGTTTTCGAACTCCTCCTGCTCTACCAATCGGCCATTGACCGTAATGGGATATTCAAAAGCCTGGGAGGTAAACTGCGGCATGCCACCGACCGTACCGGCAGCCACTTGGAGATTTTGCTCCTGAATGGCGGCATTCACCTGGGAAGTGGAGATACCGTATTGGGCCATCTTGTCGGGTCTCAGCCATACCCGCATGGAGAAATCCTGCCCAATGGCGTTGATGTCCCCTACCCCTGCCACTCGCGCCAAGGCATCCTTGATGAAGATGTTGGTGTAGTTGGAAAGGAATTTGGGATCATGGGTACCTTTTGGTGAGTAGATACTGATCACCATCATGATGCTCGGGTTTCTTTTCCTCACGGTCAGACCCAATCGGCGAACCGCTTCAGGTACGACCGGCTCCGCGATACTCACGCGGTTTTGCACATCCAGCGTCGCGATGTCAATGTCCGTCCCCACATCAAAGGTCACGTTCATTTGCATCTGTCCGGTACTGGTGTTGTTGGAGCTGATATAGGACATGCCCGGAGTACCGTTGACCTGAGTCTCGATGGGTGTAGCTACCGTCTGTTCGACGGTCTGCGCATCCGCCCCGGAATAGATCGCGGACACCGATACGACCGGCGGCGTGATATTGGGATATTGGGTCACGGGCAGGTTGAACGCCGCCAGTGCGCCCACGAGGACGATGACGATGGAAATCACCATCGCCATGACAGGGCGTTTTATGAATATTTCTGATATCATTTCTTGGGATTCTTGGTATGGAAAAAAATTTTACTGAACCTGGACTTTTGCTCCCTGGCGTAGCTTCTGAAGTCCATCCACCACGATAGTCTGTCCGGCTTGGAGTCCCTCCCTCACCGCTACTTCGGCACCGAATACTGTGCCCAACTTCACGGTCTGTTGTGCCACGGAGCTATCCGGCCCGACCACATAGACGAAGTATTCGCCCATTTGCTCGGTCACCGCTTTGTAGGGGATGACCAACTGGTCGCCGTGGTCATCGTTGATCACCTGCAAAACGCCCGTCATGCCAGGCACCAGCATCCTGTCGGGGTTGGGAAATTCCACTCGGATGTTGATCGTACCGGTCTGTCTTCCCACAGCCCTGTCCACTGTCGCCAGTTTTCCCGGCTGTGGATACAAGCTTCCGTCACTCAGCTTGAGGGTAAAAAGAGAGTCCGGTGCATCGGGAGCATTGACTAGCTTGTAGTAGCGGGGAATTTCCTTTTCGTTGATTACAAAGTCCACCTGGACCGGATCCGTCGAGGAAAGCGTGTTGAGTAAGGGCTGTCCGGGAGAAACTTGCGTTCCCAACCTAACTTGGGAAATACCGATCCTGCCATCAAAGGGCGCGGTAATCTGGGAGTATCCCAAGTCCGTCTCGGCGGCCGCCACTTGGGCTTCGCTGGCTTGAACTTGGGCCTCAGCCGCCAGTAACTCCGCTTTGGCGTTGTCTAGGGTCTGCTTGGCAATAGCCTCGTTTTGGTCAAGACGCTCGTAGCGATCCACATCCTTCTGGATTCTGGCGAGATTGGCTTTGGCTGAGGCCAAAGAAGCCGCCGCTTGGTTTCTCGCCGCGAGATATTTGGTTTGGTCGATTTGGTAGAGCTTTTGGCCCTTTTTCACCTGCTGTCCATCTTGGACAAAAATTTGCGTGATGTAGCCGCTGACCTGGGGACGGAGCTCGATCTCGTTGAGGGCGACTACCGTGGCCGGGTAGGTATCCAGTCCGGTGACGGATTTGCTGGCTACTTTGTACACGGACACGGCCACCGGAGCAGGAGGAGGCGGTGTCTGGGCGGCATTTCCGCAGCCATAAAGTACCGCGCCTAGCGCCGCAAAGAATAGTATGCTTGGATTAAAATATTTTTTCATCTGGTAGTAATTTATTTTCGATGGACAGCTGAAATCAGAATGAAGATTCTATGGAAGATGGATTGATAAGTCCCATGGCGCGCTGGAGATCCAGCTTGCTGGAAAGGACATTATAGAGCGCATTGTAATTGTTGATCTGCGCGGTGCGGAGCTCAGACTCAGCCACGACCAGATCGACGTAGGCCTTGACCCCTTCGTCGTACTGGAGCTTGATGGTGTTGTACACCTCCTCCGCCAGATCTAGGTTATCTTGAAGCGTCTGCCAAGCAAAATAGTTGGCATTGTAATCCGCCAGAGCCGTTTCATACTCGGTATTCAGCTGCTTTTCATAGTTGTTCAGGGAGACGAGGGATTTTTCCTGTTTCAGCCTTGCCAGCCTCACCTCGTCAGAGCGCTTGCCTCCTTGGAAAATAGGAATGGATGCGCTCAAGCCTAGGGCTGAAGTGGGAAAGGACTCATCCAGCAAACCGGAGAAATTTTGGTTGAAAAACAGGAAGTTGTAATTATAAAATCCCTTGATCGTCGGTATATAAGCCCATTTGGAGTAGCTAGTCTCCAGCTCTGAAAGGGAATACTGGGTCTTGGCCAGCTGATAGTCTACCCGGTTTTCCATGATAAAATCCGGCGCAACGTCCAGCTCCGCCCTCTTTGCCATCTCCCCATATTCGTAGTGGAGAGTCAAATCCTGATCGAGGGGGTAGCCACTCACCTGCTTGAGATAGGAGTATTTGGCGTCTAGGGAAGATACCAGTCTGTTTCGTTGGCTTTGGATGTTGGCCAGGCTGATGCTCGCTCTTTGGAAGTCAGTCTTATCCACCAGGCCTGCTTCAAATCGCGCTCTGGCGTCTTTGTACTGCTTTTCTTGGCGGACGATGTTTTCGTCGAAGACCTTGATCTGCTCCAGGCTCAGCAACAGGTCATAGAAAGCCCTCGCCACCGTGATCACCGCTTCGATTTTCTGGGTCTCCATGGTTTGGCTCAGTTGGTTTCTCGCCAAACTGGAACCTTTGGAAGCCAAGAAAACGTCCCGGTTGAAAATCGTCTGGTCTACGGTGAAGTTGAGGTTGCCCGAATACGGCTGTCCAAAAGTGATCAGCTGGTCGCCAATGGGCTGGGTCTGGAGCTTCAGGTTATTGCTCCACTGGGTATTGGCGGAGACCTGGGGCAGCCAAGCCGATAGGCTGGACTTGATCTGCCGGTCGCCAATCTCGGCGTCCAGTTCGGAAATCTTCACCAGAGGGCTGTTGATCAAGGCAAATTTCACCATCTCCTCGACGGTGAACTGGGTACTTTCCTCCGGCTGCTCCTGAGCCTTTAGGGCGGACGCAAAAAGCAGCCAGAAAACACAAAGTAGGAATCGTCTTTGTCTCATTAAAATATAGTTGGTTTGAAAATGTTACGAATGAAATTTGATTCCGTCCCAAACCATTTGGGGAATCAAGTGTAGGTCTTGGGCTGCCGAAGCGGTCTTGGCTTTGAAATAAGTAGTAAAACGAACCAAAGAAATAAGGCTACCCAGCACCATGATGGAAATGATTTTGGGATTCAAGGCTTTCAGCTGTCCGGATTCTACACCCTCTTTGAAGAATGCTTCCATCCATTGCCCCAAAGGATCGTATTCCAGCTGGACTGCCTCGGTATTGTAGGGACTACTGCTAAACTGATCCAAAAAACTCTGAAAAGCGGGCTTTTCCCGATAGAGTGAAGTCACATTATTCCACAAATCAAAAAAGCGGGCCTCAAAGTTCTTTTTGGGGTCATCTTTTTCACTGATTTTTTTTGCGACTTCAGTTTTGACATAGGCATAGAGCTCAAGGATCATTTCATCCTTGCTCTCAAAGTAAGTATAGACCGATCCGGCCGCGACAGAGGCCTGCTTGGCCACTTGGCTGATCGGGCAACCGTGGAATCCATTTTCCTTGATAAGCTCTAGCGCGCTCTCGAGAATCTGAACTTTTTTGCTTGGGTTTTGCTCCATGGGAATAAGTGAATGAACGTTCAATCACAGATCGCCGAAGTTGGTTCCCGACGACTCCCATTTTTTCGGATCTTTTTTTCAACGGGATTTTCGTGGTTTGAAAATCAGCCTGCTTGTGCTAGTTTGAGCACCTGAACAATAAACCCATGAAACCAAACCAACTCGTCTTAGCGATCTTTTTCGCATTTTCTCTCATCCATCTCGCCGCCGCGCAAGAGAGGATTGTCTTTCAGGGCGGCGAGGAAGGTCACGCCATCTATCGGATTCCTGCCATCATAGACCTGCCAAACGGTGAACTGTTGGCCTTTGCCGAGGGCAGGGTGAATGGAAGCGATGACTTCGGCGACGTGAATCTGGTGATGAAAAGAAGTCCAGATCAGGGCCAAACTTGGTCGACCCTTCAGACCTTGGTCGATTACGACTCGCTCCAAGCCGGCAATCCGGCTCCTGTCGTAGATCTTTTTGACCCAGAGCACCCCAAGGGCGTAGTGTACCTCTTCTACAACACGGGCAACAACCACGAGTACGACATTCGGATGAACAGAGGCGTGCGAGAGGTATGGATGATCAAGTCTTTCGACTTGGGCAAAACTTGGGGAAAGCCTGAAAACATCACCCTTCAAGTACACAAGCCCAACAATCCGCCTTTCAATCCCAAATACAAAAACCCGGCTGACTGGAGGCACTATGCCAATACGCCTGGCCATGCTTTCCAATTCAAAGAGGGAAAATACAAAGGCAGGATCTACGTCGCAGCTAACCACTCTGTAGGAGCTCCCCAGGAAAACTTTGCCGAATACCAAGCCCACGGTTTTTACACCGACGACCATGGGAAAAGCTTCCGCATTTCCGAGTCAGTTGACATACCCGGCTCAAACGAATCCATCGCCGCTGAGCTCAGCGACAACCGGATGATCATGAGCATTAGAAACCAAAAAGGCGATATCCGGCAGCGAATCTTAGCCTACTCTTCCGATGGTGGACAGACCTGGGACGAGGCCTATTTCGACGAAAGTCTGCCCGATCCAGTCTGCCAGGGCTCCATCCTCGACCTCGGAACAAGCGGCGGGCAAACCATCCTCGCACACTCCAACAACGCAAATGAAACCGAGCGAAACCAACTTACTGTCAAAATCAGCTTTGACGGAGGTAAAAGCTGGGAACTCACGCTGCCGATAGACTACACCGGAGACAGCGCCAAGCTTCCTTGGACCGCCTACTCCGACCTGGTCAAGGTAGACGCCGGCACGCTGGGCATCCTTTACGAAAGAAACAACTACCAAGAAATCGTCTTCAAGCCTGTGGTTTGGAACAGGGAATAATCTCGTCAACGAAGGATAGTCCTATTTGCTTAACCAGAGGTTTTGTTGTAAAAGTCTTTTCTGCTTACATTTTAGGAAACCTAAAGCAACCGAACCTTTTATGAACCAAGAAAGATATTGGCTCGCCCTCAGCTGGGCGGCTGTAGTCTTTGGCACCTGTCTGATTTTTTCCTGCCAAAAGCCAGCAGAAAAAGCAGCCGAAGCGGAACTCAGATCTTCTACCCTGCTCAAAGACTATGTTCACGCTGCCGACTCCACCTACCGCTATGAGATCGTCCACAGCGTGCCAAGAGAAGAATTTGACTATGTCGTGCTGAAAATGTACTCCCAGCATTGGCTCACGCCCGATATCGTGGACAAGACCGAATGGTGGCACTGGGTCTCCGCGGTCGTCCCAAAAAACACGCCCCATCAGACTGGCATGCTCTGGATCTCTGGTGGCAGCACGAATTCGAAAATGCCCGAGGAACCGGATCCGCTAATCCTGGCGGCCGCCACGCAGACCAATTCAATCGTAGCAAAGATCCACAACGTGCCCTTCCAGCCCATCACTTTCGCCAACGACACCTTTGGTGAGCGCTATGAAGACGAGATCATTTCCTATGGCTGGAGAAAATTTCTGGAAGGAGGAGCCAAAGACGAAGACGCGATCTGGCTGGCTCGGCTTCCGATGACCAAGGCCGCTAAACTCGCCATGGATGCAGTAAGCGATATGGCAAAAACGAAATACAGTAAGACCCTTGATAGCTACGTGGTCGGCGGAGCCTCCAAAAGAGGCTGGACCACTTGGACCACCGCAGCGGTGGATGATCGGGTCGTTGGGATAGTCCCGGTCGTGATTGACTTGCTCAATCTGGTGCCGTCTTTTGAGCACCATTGGCGAAACTATGGATTTTGGGCGCCGGCCGTAGGAGACTATGTGCGGGAGGAAGTGATGGAATGGGTCCGCACGCCTGAGTTTGACCGGATGATGGAGATCACGGAGCCTTATTCCTTCCGCGAGAACTACGACATGCCCAAGCTGCTGATCAATGCAGCTGGCGACGAGTTTTTCCAACCTGACAGCTGGAAATTCTACTGGGACAGCCTGCCGGGGGAAAAGCACGTGATGTATGTCCCCAATTTTGGCCACGATATAGGGGATTCCGATGCCCTGCCCAATATGATCGCTTTCTATGCCTCCATCCTGAACAAAACCAATCGGCCAAACTACGAATGGAAAATCGAGGGGGACAAAATCCTCGTGAAGACCGACCCCAGCAATCGGCCAGCTTCCGTCAAGCTATGGTCGGCACTCAATCCCCTCTCTCGCGATTTTCGCATTGATGTGTTTGGGCCAAACTGGGTAGCGGAGGAAATCCAGCTGCCGGATAGCGGTGAGCTGGAAATCCTGTTGAAAACACCGGATGAAGGCTTCCGAGGCTATTTTGTCGAGCTGACTTATGCGGGAGAAAGCCCCTTGAAAGTCACCACCGGCGTGGAAGTCTTGCCCAGGACATATCCTTTTGAGGACTTTGTCCCAAAAAAATCCGGCGATCCACTAGTACAGTAAACGGAAAATTCAGTAGCAAGCCTGGATAGAACAACAGCCTATTCCCTTTTACCGCACCCAAACCTATGAAACCCAACTCAAAAAAACCTACGAGCGAGGCCTTCGCTGCCATGTCATACCTTCTAACTATGGCAAACGACCGGCCTTTTGTTTTTGAAAAGACGCTGAACAACCTAGGCCTGTCTCCCTTGCCATCCAAATGAGCTAGGTCCATACCCAGCACACGCCTCCTCCCCCCTATCCACCTACAGGTCAGCACAGTATGGACAAGTCCACACTCAAAGGCATTTTTATTCCCTAACAAAATTCAATTCCCTATCTACAATGCAGCTATACACTCTGATCCTTAGCCTGTTTCAGTTCCTGTCCCCATCGACACCTTCTGAAAAACCGGCCGTATTGGCCTCCGGTTTTATCTATGAATCCGCGCCATTTCCCCAGTGCCATGCCTCTACCCTGGTAGAGACCCCTTCGGGTATCATGGCGTCCTGGTTTGGGGGCACGCACGAGCGCCATCCCGACGTCAGCATCTACACCTCCAAACTAAGCAACGGCACCTGGTCTACCCCTCAAATGGTAGCGGATGGGGTAGAAAACGAGAAATTTCGAAACCCGACTTGGAATCCGGTCTTACATCGATTGGAGGACGGAAAGATCGCCCTGTTTTACAAAGAAGGGCCAAACCCCAGGGAATGGTGGGGCCTCTACAAGATCTCAGAGGACGAGGGAAAAACCTGGTCCGAAGAAATCCAAACTCCACCGGGCTTTCTAGGCCCCGTCAAAAACAAATCCATCGTTCTACCCGACGGTGGACTCCTGCACCCAAGTAGTTTTGAGACCAACCGAATCTGGACCAGCCATGTCGAAATCACCGACCCAGCACTAAAGACCTGGAAAAAATCAGAAATAGACGGCAACGGCTTTGGCGCCATCCAGCCTACAGCCCTCCTTCACCCCAACGGAAGACTTCAGCTTCTTTTCCGTACCCAGCAGGGGGAAATCGCGACTTCCTGGTCTTCAGATAACGGAAACACCTGGAGCAAAATGGCATCCACAGGATTGGTACACAACAATTCGGGCATCGATGCAGTCACGTTGAAAAATGGCTATCACCTGCTGGTTTGCAATCCGATAAAAAAAGGGAGGAACAAGATTAGTCTCTTTGGCTCTCCAGATGGTATTACCTGGGAAGAACTCCTGGTCTTGGAAGATGCGAGCGAGGGTGAATTCAGCTATCCGGCCATTATCGAGGCAAAGGATGGTACGGTTCACATCAGCTATACCTACAACCGAGTCAAGGTGAAATACATCCATCTTAAAGTCTAATCTTACTTGCTCCAACCTATGAACCCAATCGACATATTTCAGGGAATCTTCCCTCCCATGATTACTCCGCTCAATCCCGACTTTTCCCTGGATGTGGCACATACCGAAAAACTCATCGAACACCTGATCGATGGAGGGGTTCACGGCATATTCATCATCGGTACCACAGGCGAGTCTGCAAGTATCAGCATGGATGTCAAAAGCGATCTCATCCGCCTGACCTGCAAACAGGTGGCTGGGAGGGTTCCCGTTCTCGTTGGGATCACCGAAAGCTCCTTCGTGCAAAGTTTGGACTTGGCGGCGGTGGCCCTGGAATCCGGGGCTAGCGCACTGGTGGCCGCTACTCCCTTCTACATCAACATCGATCAGGATGAGGTGGTCAACTACTATCAAAAGCTGGCGGATGCGGTAAAATTGCCACTCTTCCTCTACGATATGCCCTCCCACACCAAGGTCAAGATCGAAATCGAATCGGCGGTGAAGCTATCTGCGCATCCCAATATCATCGGTTTGAAGGACAGTACGGGAAACAAGGACAACTTCAGGGCGCTTTGCGAAGCTTTCAAAAACCAGCCGGACTTCCGGCTATTCATAGGCCCGGAGGAGATCCTCGCCGAAAGTCTGGAAATGGGGGGACACGGGGGCGTATGCGGAGGAGGCAATCTTTTCCCAAAACTCTATGTGAGCTTATTTGAAGCATTTCAAAAAAAAGAAGACGAAAAGGTCCAAAACCTCCAGGAGACCATCCTTTTCCTGAGCGAAAACATCTACCAAAATGGCACCTACAAGTCCAGCTATCTCAAAGGCCTGAAAGCATCCCTATCTTTTGAAGATCTGTGCGATGGCACTTTGGCGCTACCGCTTTACTCTTATTCCGAGGAAGAGCAGTCTGCCCTGAGGGAGCGTTTTAGCGCTGTCAAAGACCGTGTGGAGCAAGCGCTATTGGCCGCCATCTAGAAAAACACGAATCAAACTAAGCAAAGGGCGGAGGTCAAGTTTGCTTTTGGCCATCTTTGCACCTTTGCTTTTTCTTCTTTTAATTCAATCCAACCCACCGAAACCTAAGCCCATGCCTGTTTTAGACCTTGCGATTTTCCTGCTTTACATGGTTGCTATCATAGGTTTCGGGGTCTCTTTTTCTTTCAGAAAAAGATCCTCATCGGATTATACCACCGGTGGCGGCCGACTTCCGGCTTGGGCGATAGGAATGTCGATCTTCGCGACCTTCGTGAGCAGCATCAGCTTTCTGGCCTACCCCGGCAACGCTTACAGCACCAACTGGAATGGCTTTGTGTTCAGTTTGTCGATCCCACTGGCAGGATGGGTAGCGGTAAAGTATTTTGTGCCGCTCTATCGAAAACTGAAAAGCGAATCGGCCTACTACTATCTCGAGCAGCGCTTCGGCCCTTGGGCTCGGATCTACGCTTCTATATGTTACCTGCTCACGCAACTCGCCCGAATGGGCGCTATCCTTTACCTGCTCGCTTTGCCTATGAATTCTCTTCTGGGCATGAGCATCCCCTCGATCATTGTGATCACCGGCATCAGCGTGGTCGTGTATTCGATGTGGGGAGGTATTGAGGCCGTGATCTGGACAGATGCCGTTCAGGGCATTATCCTCATAGGTGGTGCCTTAGCTTGTATCTTGGTGATCTTCTTTGAGATCCCGGGAGGCCCATCGGAGGTGTTCCGGATTGCCAACGAAGCGGACAAATTCAGTTTGGGGAGCTATGAGATGGATTTCACCACCTCTACCTTTTGGATGATCTTGGTCTATGGCCTGTTCATCAACCTACAGAATTTTGGGATAGACCAGAGCTATGTGCAGCGCTATCTCACGGCAAAAACGGAGCAGGAAGCCAAGAAATCCACTTGGCTCGGAAGCTTGCTTTTTGTGCCGGTGTCGCTCTTGTTCTTTTTTATCGGCTCCGCTTTGTTTGCCTTCTACCAGGCCCAGCCTGAACTCTTGTCTGCCGGCACCGCAGGTGACAAGGTATTTCCCTATTTCATCGTCAACCAGCTTCCCGTAGGTTTTACGGGATTGTTGATCGCATCCATCTTTGCAGCGGGAATGAGTACCATATCCACCAGCATCAATAGCTCGGCTACGGTGATTCTTTCCGACCATTTCCGCAAATACATCGACCAAGATCCCTCGGATAAAACCTCCCTGCTCGTGCTACGCCTCAGCGCCATGGGCATGGGGCTACTGGCCATTTTGGTCGGCCTGGCGTTCAATGGAGTTACCAGCGCATTGGATGCATGGTGGGCGCTTTCCTCGATCTTCAGCGGGGGAATCCTCGGCCTCTTTCTTTTGGGCTTGCTATCGAAAGCAAAAAATCCTCAGGCCGTGCTGGCCGTAGTTTTGGGCGTGCTGGTGATCGGCTGGATGAGCCTTACTAAAATCCTGATCGAAAATGGGCTTCCTGAGACGCTCGCAAATCCCCTTCATACCAACATGGCGATCGTGATGGGTACTCTTACTATTTTTCTTGTGGGATTTGTATTGGCATGGCTAGGAAAAAAAGGCTCCTAGAACTCCAAAGGAAGCGAAAAGTTGAAGTGCTTAAGTCCTCTTTGCGGCCAGAGTCTAGCAATTGGCAGCATCCCAGCTAGTTGAACTCACGATCTCCTGAGCCGGAAGAGCCAACCTATCAATCTATCCTCTTGAAAGTCAAGACGGGATCATCGTTATCCGATTCATAGAATCTACCGATTTCTAGCCTGGAGCCCCTTTGCTCGAAAAAGTACTCATTAAACCTAGAGTCGCTCGAAAACGAATAGTGAAGAGAAATGCTTTTTAGCTTCAATTCAAATCGGTAAAGCCCCGCGCCAATTTTAGGCAAATCGTATCCGTTTCTAAGTTCACGTCCCCGTCCCAAACGCATTAGCGAACTTCCATCCTCCAGCCGGATAAACTCAAGTGTATCCGTTTTGGTCTCCTGATCCACCCATGCGCCCTCCAATTCGCTGAGCGTTGGGCTTCCATCCCAGTCAGTGCAGCTCGATACTGCAATTAGAAAAATCAGTAGAATGGACTGTTTCATATGCGTAAAATTTAGGCAAAAAAATGTAAAATGGTTTAAGAGTCGAGAAAAAACTCAGTAACCCCTCACGTCAGCCCACGATGATCACTTTGCTAAGCGTGTAGCCATCTTGTACATTACCAGTGACCGAGTCGGCCATATTCCCAGCGAGGCTGTTCCTGAACACTCCATCTCTTTCATTTGGGGTATCTTCTTTGCCTTGGTATCCCCGACTGGCATAGACTGCAGCCGTGCTTTCCTCCGGAAAGGCTATCTGGGTGCTGAGAAGGATTTTGTCATTTTTTAAAATATCCACATGGAGATGCGGGGCGCGTCCAGGGTACCAACCCGGAAAGATGCTGATAAACGAGACTTGGCCATTTTGATCGGTGGTCTGTCTCCCTCGGAGAAACGACACCTTTGTATAGTCTTTTTCCTGAAGCCGGACGCCGCCGTATTCCGAATAATGCCCTTCGGCATCACAATGCCAGATATCCACCTGTGCACCGGATAGTGGCGTACACGTCTCACCTTGGGCTTGTACTTGCAGCTTGATCAATAGCGCGACGCCCTCCCGGTCAGAGACGATATTCGCCCGCAAGAGTTCAGCGGGGGACTTGATCGGAAACGGCCCCCGGGTTTCTCTTGGTGAAACTTCGCAGGCTATAGATTCACCGCCGTTATTGACGGAGGACCCCGTCCCAGCCAACACCGGCAGCGCGACGATGGAGCCAAAGCTCGCCAAGGTCTTTTTAAGGAAATCACGTTTTTTCATGATGTTTTAGGGTTTGGCATTCTAAAATTTACTGAAAATCAAGCAGCTATCCGATTCAATCGCCCACATATTCAGAACGCCTGTGTCATTGCATCCCAAAATCCCAAAGGAAACCTTTCCGTCCGCCTTGATTTCGTATTTTTAGATTTCTCCTGCCTCGCGAGGCTCTAAAACTGCCATTCATGATTTTTCCCAAAGAAGTCCGAGCCGTTCTATTTGACATGGATGGCACCTTGACAGACAGTATTCCATATCACCAGGAAGCTTGGTTGCGGTTCTTGGGAAACCACGGAATCCATCTCCGTCCGGAAGACTTTCATGCCCAAAACCACGGCACCATCCATGAAATGATTGCAAAGTTTTTCCCGCATGAAAAGTCCCTACAAAAAAGAGCGGAACTGGGCGAAGAAAAGGAAATCATCTACAGAACAATCTATCGATCCCAGTTGAGGGAAGTGGCCGGCCTTACTGCTTTTCTGAAAGCTTTACAGACCAGTAAAATATCCATCCACCTGGCTACAATGGGGGATCAAAACAACATAGATTTCACCTTGGACGGGCTTGGCATCCGCTACTTCTTCCAAACTATCACCGGGGGGCATGAGGTGTTCAAAGGAAAACCTAACCCCGAGATTTTCTTTAAGTGTTTGGAAAAAACAGGGTTGAAAAAAGAGGAGTGCCTTGTTTTTGAAGATTCGGGTGGGGGCATCCGCTCGGCTTTGGCGGCGGGACTCACGGTAATCGGTATCGCCACATCCCATACCCGCAGGGAACTGATCGAAATGGGCTGCACGGAGGCATTTGCCGATTTCACTGAAATAGTCTCTATATTGAAATGAAAAAGGGAGCGCTTGCCCCCTTTGTTGTTTTCCTTACTCTATCAGCGAAAAGACCATCTGTCGGAATTTCCAGCCAGTTTCGTCCCCGTTGCCGGCACCTGAAGTCTGCTTGAAGATCAGGCCTATCACTTTGGTCTGCGGGTCTGCAAAATATTGGGTATTGAAATATCCTCCCCAGTCGAATGTGCCCTTGCTGCCCAAGCCACCCATAGCGACGCCTTTTTCATCTACCAGTCCGAAAGCCAAGCCATAGTCCTTTCCACCATCTCCCAGCAGGTCTCCGACCTGATTGTTCATGATGGTGCTGATAGTGGTAGGGCTGAGGATTCTCTTGCCGTCATACACGCCGCCGTTGAGGTACATTTGGAGGAATTTTGCATAGTCTTCTGTGGTACTCGATAGGCCTGCTCCTCCGGAGAAGAAAGCCTTTGCTCCGGTTTTTGGATAAGCCGGATCGTAAAAAGTCATGGGATAGGAAGCCCACTTGCCATCTTTTCTGGTATGAACGGTCACCAATCTTGGCGCTTGGGCATCGCTCAGATAGAACCTGGTATCGTTCATCCCCAAGAGATCAAAAATTCTTTCTTTCAAAAAAACGTCAAAGGGTTTTCCACTCACTACCTCCACGAGATATCCCAAGACATCCAATCCCTCGCTATACGTGTATTTAGTCCCCGGCTCGTGATGGAGCGGGAGCTTGGCCAAACGCTTCACGCTTTCGCCTATGGTCACCTTTTCGGTAGTAAAAAGATCAACCACACCCGCCTTGTGGTAAATCATCTTCATACGCTCATCTCCATCGATCACCCCATAGCCCAAGCCGGAAGTATGGGTCAGAAGATGCCGAATGGTAATCTCCTTGCTGCTGGACTTGGTGGTATAAGTGGTGTCCGCGTAGCGGAAATTGGCCAAAACCTGGGGATTTTTAAACTCTGGGATATACTTGGAAATGGGGTCATCCAGCCTAATTTTTCCCTCTTCCCAAAGGATGATGACCGCCGTGGAAGTAATAGCCTTAGTCTGGGAAGCTATGCGAAAAATGGAATTTTTCTCCATTGCCTTGCCAGACTCCACGTCCGCCAACCCTTTCGCCGAGTGGTAGACGATCTTTCCGTCCTTCACTACCATGGCGACCATACCGGGCACCTGGTCTTTTTGCATGGCTTCCTCCAGCATAGCATCCAGTCTAACGACCCGCTCTTGGGAAATACCCGGAACTGGATTCTTGCCTGGGCCTGATAGCGTCTGTGAAAAGGAAAGCTGGCTGGCGACTACAAGAAGGGCCAATCCGGACAAAACTCGTTTCTTCATGTCATTTTAGGTTTAAAAGCCCTTAAACTAGAAAAAAGCGAGCATAAAAAAAGCCGGATCACTCCGGCTTTCCCATAAGTTTTGACGAATCAATTCCCCTCTACTTCAAAGTAATATTCCGTACCGTCAGGGAACATCCCCAAGATCACGATCTCCGCTCCGTCGTTGCTTTCGAGGAAATCAATCATATCTTGGGCGCTGTTGATTCGGGTTCTTCCGCTGTCAGAGATGACCGAGGTGATGATGAATCCGTTTCTGGCGCCAGCCTTTCTCCAGTTTTCATTGCTGTTCATTTTGATCACAGCGCCGCCGGAGATTTTTAGATCATCCTTCACCTGCTCTTTGAGCTCCTCAAACTGGATGCCTTCAAAGGTATAGGTTTTGGGAACCTCCCGCTTGACGATATTGGTGTCTCCGGAGAAATTCTTCAATGTCGCATTGGCCTTTTTCGTATCTCCATCGCGCATATATTCAACCTCGATTTTGTCACCAGGTCGTTTTCGTGCCACCAATTCCTGCAGGTTGGCTACGTTGTTGACCCTCTTTCCATCTATAGCGATGATGATGTCGCCTTCTTTCAGACCAGCCTCTTGGCCAGCAGAATTTTCATTGACGCCACCGACATAGACACCTTGTTCCACGGGGAAGGTTTTGTCAAGGTAATCCGCCAATTCTGGGCTCAAGCTCTGAATCTGGACTCCTAAAAGACCTCTCTGCACAGCTCCATATTTCATCAAATCGTCCATGACTTTCTTCACCAGTGTACTCGGCACTGCGAAAGAGTATCCCGAGAATGTACCTGTGCGGGTTGCGATTGCGGTGTTGATGCCGATCAGCTCACCGGCCAAGTTCACCAATGCCCCTCCCGAATTTCCAGGGTTTACCACGGCATCAGTCTGTAGGAAAGATTCGATTTGCAGGTTGTTTTCCACATTCCTAAGTATACCGATATTTCTGGCCTTTGCGGAGATGATCCCCGCGGTGACGGTGGAGTTCAAATCAAAAGGATTCCCCACTGCCAGCACCCATTCGCCGATCTTGGTCTCGTCCGAGTCGCCAAATCTGACAAAGGGAAGGTTGTTTGCCTCAATCTTCAATAAGGCCAAGTCGGTCGTCGGATCGGTTCCGATCACAGCGGCTTCGTAGCGTTTATTGTTTTCAAGTGAAATGTCGATTTTCGTCGCGCCATCCACCACGTGGTTGTTGGTGACGATGTAGCCATCGCTAGAGATGATCACCCCTGAGCCGGAGCTTACCGGCATATTGCCGCCTGGGCCACCCTGATCGCCTCTGGGATCCGGGAATCCAAAAAACTCCTGCACGGGATCCCGCTCCGAACGCGAAGTATACGCGATTTGGCTTTTGACGTGGACGACCGCTGGGGTGACCACCTGTGCTGAGGCAACGAAATTGATCCCGTCAGGAATCGTGAAATCCTCTCCAGATAGGAGGTTTACAAAACTGGCTTGCTGTTTCTCATCAAAACTTCCGGCGCTTTGTGGTTTGATCAGAAAACCTACACCCGCCAAGGCCACCACTCCACCGATGATAGCGGCGAGTAGCATGCCCAGAAAGAACTGTCTTTTGCTCATAATTTTTTTCTGATTTTCGATTTTGTCAATACAAATTTTCTAAAGTATAGACTCAATTCTATACCGGCGCGATTAATCCAATCCTTCAAATTAACAAGATTTAACCGCTTTTTGGATATTTTCAATGGATATCCTTAAATAAAAAGAAGTGGGCGAACCCACTTCCAATCTATTTCACTTCGATGACGGCTTTGCTGTTCTTTTTCTCCTTTTTCGGGAGAACCAAGGTGAGCAATCCGTCCTGATAGCTGGCTTCCACATGATCTTCCAGCACATCTTCGGGAAGGAAAAAGGAACGCTTGAAAGACCCAAACTGGGTTTCGACGCTATGGAAGTTCTTCCCCTCCTTTTTCTCCTGATGCTTGCGCTCGCCAGAGATGGTGAGCTTGCGATCTACCAGGTCAATCTTGAAATCCGACTTTCTCATTCCCGGCAATGCCAACTGGATCTCATAGGATTTTTCGTCTTCTGCTATGTCCACGGCGGGGTTGAACTGTCTCAAGGACGAGCCAAGGGATTCATTGAATAGTCTGTCGAGCATAGCGCTGAAAGTGACAGGGCTTTCGTTTTCGAGTTGATTGTATCTCACGAGTTTCATTGTTTTTTGTGGTTAAATGTTTTCATCCTCCTTGCTGTAAATTTTGTTCCAAAAGGATTTTTCGGCCGTTTTGTCCCACAATTCACTTCATCTTCATCAAATACGGTCAATTTGTCCTGTTCCCAGCTTGCCGAAAAGCAAAACAAGGCTCTCTGCCCTTCTTCTATTTTCGATATAATCCCTAATTTTAGTTACCTATCGCAACCCGATGAAAAACTATTTTTCGACCCCAATCCTCTTTTTCCTTTTGCTCGTCCAAGCAGCTATTGCGCAAGAAAGTCCTTCGAAAAGCAAGGCCGACAGCCTTCTGATGTCTTCCAAGGACAGCCTGATTTTTGTAGACTCCACGCTCATCCAACCTGAGGTTCCGGAATCCATCAAATCTCCCTCACTCGAAGAATTAATCTACAAAGGAAGGAACTACAGCCTTCAGGCCAATGAGATCATGTTGGAGCTTCAGGAAAAGCTGGATACTTCCCGGATTGCCGAGGAGATTCCCGTCATGGAGAATACCATTGAGTCGATTCGTGAGAGAGCGAAAAATCCAAATTCCAAATTCAACTTCAGATATGTCGCGGCCTTGCTGCGAGTCCTGAAGTCCACTGAGGAAAACAACGACGAACTGGACAAGATTGTGCAGGTGAGGCTGGATCGCCTGCAATACCTCGACAGCCTGCTAGGAGCGATCAAGGCAGACGATTTTTTCACTTACAAAATCAGGGATACGCTATTGCTGCCCACCTATTCTTCAGAAATAGAAAATCTCAAAGCCAACATCCACCAACTGGACAGTACCATCTACCGGCAGGAACTACAGGCCGCACGATACCAGTCCAAACTCAGCTCCATCACAATAGGCATCATGGAGCTGCGGCGCTATGTCGAAAACAACCGGACTATTCTGGAAAAAAACCTGCTCAAAAAGGAAATCAACTTCATCTGGGAATCCTACAAAATCGCTTCCCCCAAGAGCATCTTCCACATTACGCTGGACTCCTTCAAAATCAACTACCTCTTCCTCCTGAGACAGTTACGTCTGGACCTGTTCACCACCGTCTTGGCGGTGTTCATACTGGTCGTCAGCTTTGTGATGATCAAACAAACCCTCAAAAAAATCAAGGAGGACAAGGAATATGGAAAAGTCATACTCGACCGAATCAAATTCCTATCCGAGAGAACCTTTTCCAGTGTGATGGTGGCTTTGCTTCCTTTGGTACTTTTCATGTTTGACACCGGGTCGGTAGCGCTGCTGACCTTTTTCATGTATCTGCTCGTTTTTTTCTCGACGATTCTGATCCAAAAAGCCTTCCCGACAAATGTCTTCGTCAAGTGGCTGGTAGTCGTGGCCGTGTTTCTTTTTTTCTCCGTGAGCAATCTATACTGGGAAATCGCGTACCAAGAACGGATCTACTTTCAGATCGGCAATTTTACCGTGCTGATTCTTCTCTGGCAGATCCCCAAAAAATTCAAGTCGGAAGATCCTAACGAAGTACTCTTCTTGAAGCGGCTCAGGACCCTGACAATGATATTCCTGATTTTGGGAATCGTCGCAAACATCTTTGGACGGTTTAGCCTCGCCAAAATCCTCAGCGTAGCCGGAGTGGTTGGGTTTGTCCATGCGGTTACCCTATATTTTTTCGTCAAGGTGGTCATGGAAATCATCTACGCAATCGTGGAAAACAAGCGAGATGCCGACGCATTCACCACCTACATCGACTACAAGGGAATACAAAGCAGGATCCGTGGGTTTTTCATGTTTTTAGCTCTTCTCTTTTGGGTGATCATCTTTCTCCACAACCTGGCCCTGAGCGACTATGTCTACGACACACTTTCCGGCTTTCTGTCCCAAGAGCGAAAACTCGGAGCCACCAGCTTCACCTTTAGCAGCATTTTGCTCTTCGGCTTTTTGATTTACGCCTCCTATATCTTGGCAAACAACATTGCCTATTTTGCCTCACTTAAGGACCAGAAATATTCCGGAAACCGAACCAAGCGCTTGGGGAGCTCCATCCTGCTGATCAGGCTGAGCGTATTGATCGTGGGGTTTATTATCGCCGCTACGGCAGCGGAGATCCCCTTGGACAAGGTCACCATCGTGCTGGGTGCCCTCTCGGTGGGCATAGGCTTTGGCCTGCAGACGATCATCAACAATCTTGTCTCTGGCGTCATCTTGGCATTTGAGCGGCCCATCCAAATTGGGGATGATATCGAAGTGGGGCAAAACAGCGGACAAGTCAAAGAAGTCGGCATCCGCGCAAGCAAGATCCTCTCCTACGACGGAGCCGAGGTGGTCATACCGAATGGCGATCTGCTTTCGCAAAGCCTTATCAACTGGACGCTCTCTGACAAAAGACGCCGTATCGAGCTGATCATCGGTGTGGCCTACGATGCGGACATGGCAAAAGTAAAGTCGCTGATCGAGGAAGTATTGAAACGAGACCGAATCCTAAAAACTCCCATCCCGAGGGTTCTGATGCAAACCTTCAACGAAAGCTCAGTGGATTTTAGGGTTCTCTTCTGGATCGAATCCATGGATCTGATGCTGGAGATGCGCAACGAGGTCATGAATGCGATTTTCGAGGCATTCAAGGAAAACGGCATAGAAATCCCATTCCCCAAGCGAGACCTTTACATCAAAAGCCTTCCTGAAGACTCAGCCAATCTGGGTGACAAAAAAAATCCCCCGAAGACAGATCCGGGGGATAATGCACACTAAAACATTCTCTTGAATTTCTTAGGCCTTTTTGACGTTGATGGCGTTGGGTCCTTTTTTACCATCTTTGATGTCGTAGGTCACCTTGTCGTTTTGGGCGACTTTGTCAACCAACCCGGTAGCGTGCACGAACACATCTCCCTGAGTTTCGTCATCAACGATAAATCCGAAACCTTTGGCTTCATTGTAAAATTTTACTGTTCCGGTAAACATAATTAATTGTGATAAATTGTATTTGAAAGTGTTTTAAAAGTAAATATTTGATCGAAAAAAACAAAATAATCGTTTTTTTTCAGGCGATATGAAGAAAATAATTTTGGTAAGACACGCAAAATCAGCTTGGGACAACCCGAATTTGAGCGATCATGACCGTCCATTGGCGGAAAGGGGGCTAAATGACGCCCCTAAAATGGCAAAAAGACTAAAAAATCGCGGAATCCATGCGGACCTGCTGATCAGCTCCTCTGCGCTTCGGGCAAAGGAAACCGCGAAAATCATCGCCAAAGAACTAGGCTACCCAAAAGACAAAATCATCCTTGAATCAAGTCTATTTCATGCCTCTCCGCACGCCATTTTGAAATACCTCCAAAGTCAGGATGACCGCCATCAAACTGTGCTGGTATTTGGCCACAATCCTGGCTTCACTGACTTGATAGTTTATTTGGGAGGCGACATTGACAACCTCCCTACTTCCGGCCAGTTTGGATTTAAGCTAAAATCTGATTTTTGGAAAGATCTGAAGCCGGAAAAAGTAGAACCTTGGTTTGTCGACTACCCAAAAAAGCACCACTAAGGCAATTCAAAATTTCTCACGTCTTGTGCGACGTCAGAAAAACGCTCCGGATGGGCAAGAAGATAAAAGACCTTATCCGCCACCAACTCTGGCGATGACAGGCTACCCTCCCGTTTGAAATTTTCAAATCGCTCCCGGGCCGGAAAATCGGCAAGCTCCGCTGTCCTGATCTCGGCCTGCATCTCCGTGTCTACGATCCCTGGCGCCAGAGAGAAAACCCGAACTCCATTCTTGGCCAAATCCTCAGCCGCCACTTGGGAAAACATCGCCAAACCAGCCTTGCTGCTACAATACTCCGCCCAGCCTGGCATAGGCTTGTAAGCGGCACCCGAACTGATATTACAAACCAACTTTTCCGCGCTTAGAGGGGAATAGGCTTTTGCAAAGGCATCCGTCAAAACCATGGGAGCCAAGAGATTCAGGTTCATCAACTTTGAAATGTGGCCTGGATCGAGCTTTCCAACGGGCTTGATCTCTCCTATCCATCCGGCATTGTTGATTAGGACAAATCTCTCAAAATCCCCAACTGGGAAAATATCGGGAAGACTGACTTCCAGGCTTTCCAAGTCGGCCAAATCCAACTGAATTTCCCGGAGATTGGCCCGCTGCAAGCCCAGAACTGTTCGGGAAATGGCAATGACTTCAATTTCTTCAGCATCGAGGAACCTATCCAAGATCGACCTTCCTAGACCCTTGGAATGTCCGGTGAGTATGAGCAGTGTTTTTTTCATAGAAAAAAAAGGCACTCGAGGTGCCTTTAGGGTTAAAGAATGTACTGGGACAGATCCCGATTTTTCACGAGGGAATTGAGTCGGTCAAGCACCATCTCCCGGGTAATCATGATCCTGGAATTTGCCTCGATCACGTCCGGCACCTCAAACAAGAAGTCATTCAGCAAATGGCTCATGACGGTATGCAGCCTTCTGGCGCCGATATTTTCGACCTCTTGATTGATCAAGAATGCGATCCTGGAAATCTCCTCTATCGCATCTTCGGAAAACTCCAAGGACACCTGCTCCGCTTCAAACAAAGCCTGATACTGCTTGGTGAGGGCGTTTTTCGGCTCTCGGAGAATTCTGGAAAAATCTTCCTGCGTCAGACTCTGTAGCTCAACGCGGATCGGGAAACGGCCCTGAAGCTCCGGTATCAAGTCGGATGGCTTGCTGACGTGGAAGGCACCAGCAGCGATGAATAGTACGTGGTCGGTATTTACCACGCCATACTTAGTATTCACTGCGGAACCTTCAACGATAGGCAGGAGGTCACGCTGCACGCCTTCACGGCTCACATCTGGCCCACTACCGCCTTTTCCGGATTTGGAGGCGATCTTATCAATTTCGTCGATGAAAATAATGCCGTTGTTTTCGGCCAGCCGAATCGCCTCTTCTTTGACTTCATCGAAGTCCACCAACTTGGAAACCTCCTCCTCGAGCAAAACCTTCCGGGCCTCGGAGATACTGAGCTTTCGTTTTTTGGTCTTTTTGGGCATCATGCCCGAAATCATATCCTGCAAACCGGCCATGCTCGCATCGTCTATCATGCCATTGCCGATCATGCCAATACCCACTGAGGAATTGGCTTTGACATTGATTTCGATCTTACGATCATCCAGCTCGCCGTTTCGGAGCTTCTCCCGGAACCGCTCCCGAGTCCGTTCGTTGAGTTCTTCGTCAGAGTTAGGCTCGGCTTCAGGATTAGTGTCTACAGGGATTGCTCGCGTGAAGCCCGCACTTTTTACCGGAGGAATCAGAATATCCAAGATAACCTCTTCTACCGCCTCTGCGGCTTTTACCTTTACTGCCTCGTTTTTGATCTCTCGGACGAGGTGGACAGATTGCTCGACCAGGTCACGCACCATGCTCTCTACGTCTCTTCCGACATAGCCTACTTCAGTAAATTTGGAAGCCTCTACTTTGGTAAATGGCGCTTGGGCAATTTTTGCCAATCGGCGAGCGATCTCGGTCTTCCCCACCCCCGTGCTTCCGATCAGCAGGATGTTGTTGGGTACGATATCCTTTTGGATTTCCGTTTTCACCATCATGCGACGAATGCGGTTGCGCAAGGCAATCGCCACGTTTCGCTTGGCGTCTTTTTGTCCGATGATGTATTTGTCCAGCTCCGTGACGATCTGTCTTGGAGTCAATGATTCTATTTGGTTCATGGAAATGTTGTGGTCTAGTGAATGTGGTTTAGTTTCAAAAGAGCAGGACAGCTTCAGAAGCATTACCGAAGTTGTCCTTGAATTTAGTCTTGTGGTTGTTTCGACTCCGAGGAGAACGTGAATTTCAGCGGTTGATCCACCAAGCTTTTGGTAAGGGCAATATCCAGCACTTCTTTTACTCTATCCACAAAATGGAACTCAATACCCTTGATATACTGTGGATCGATCTCTTCGATATCCCTAAGGTTCTTTTTGCAAAGGATGATTTCCTTGATCCCAGCTCTTTTCGCCGCTAGAATCTTCTCCTTGATCCCTCCCACCGGCATTACTTTCCCGATCAGGCTGATCTCCCCAGTCATGGCTACTTTTGATTTGACCTTTCGCTGGGTATATACTGAAGCCATGGCGGTCAGCATCGTGATGCCAGCCGATGGTCCGTCTTTTGGCACCGCTCCAGCAGGAACGTGGATGTGAAGATCGTATTGCTCAAATACCCGGTGGTCAATGCCCAGGGTCTCTGCCTTCGATCTGAGATAGGAAAGTGCGGTTATCGCCGATTCCTTCATCACCTCACCGAGCTGACCCGAGAGCGTGAGCTTACCCCTGCCTCTGCTCAGGCTGGACTCGATAAAAAGGATCTCCCCTCCTACGCTAGTCCAGGCCAAGCCGGTCACCAACCCTGCTACGCTGTTGTCCTGATAGATTTCCTTGTCGAAGATCTCCGCGCCGAGGATTTTTCGCACGGCCTCGACGCCGATTTTATGATTGTATTCCTCCTCCATGGCGATGGACTTGGCGATATTCCTTACCACCTTGCCAATGGCACGTTCCAGACCTCGGACGCCGGATTCGCGGGTGTAGTCTTCGATGATCTTTATTAGAGCAGCTTTTTCAAAAGAGACATCCTTGGCCTTGAGCCCGTGTTCTTTGCGCTGCTTTGGTACCAGATGTCGTTTGGCTATTTCAAGCTTTTCCTCCTGAGTATATCCGGTGACCTCGATGATCTCCATACGGTCGCGCAAGGCTGGCTGTATGGTATCAAGCGAATTGGCCGTAGCGATGAAGAGAACCTTGCTCAGATCGTATTCCACTTCGAGGTAGTTGTCCAAGAAGGTGCTGTTTTGCTCCGGATCGAGCACTTCCAAAAAGGCGGAAGAAGGATCACCCCGAAAATCAGAGGAAAGCTTGTCGATCTCATCCAGCACGTACACCGGGTTGGAGATTTTCACCTTCTTCATATTCTGAATGATCTTGCCCGGCATCGCACCTACATAGGTCTTGCGGTGGCCGCGGATCTCTGCTTCATCATGCAGTCCTCCTAGGGACATCCGGACGTATTTTCTGCCCAAAGCTGCGGCGATGGATTTGCCTAGAGAAGTCTTCCCAACTCCCGGAGGACCGTAGAGGCAGAGGATGGGACCTTTCAGGTCATTCTTCAACTTCAAGACCGCCAGGTACTCGATGATGCGCTCCTTGACTTTGTCCAAGCCAAAATGGTCGTCATCGAGAATCGCACGGGCATGTTTCAGATCAAAATTGTCTTGGGTAAACTCGTTCCACGGCAGCTCTACCAGCGTCTCGGCATAGTTCAGCGCAATTGGATACTCAGCGGCAGAGGGATTGATGCGAAGAATCTTGTCTAGCTCCTTCTCGAAGTGTTTCTTTACCTCGATAGGCCAAAGCTTCAATTCTCCCCTCTCCCGCAAGTCTTCCACCTCTTTTTCCGGTCCTTCCTCGCCGAGTTCGGTTTGGAGCACCTTCATCTGCTGTCTCAGGAAGTAGTCGCGCTGCTGCTGGTCTATGTCTGTGTGGACTTTCTTGTGGATTTCCGACTTCAACTCCAGCATCTGTATATCTTTCATCATATACTCCAGCAGAAGGGTCGCACGCTCGACACCGTCGTTGATCTCCAACAGGCGCTGTTTGGACTCTACTGGCGCATTGATATTGGAAGAAAGAAAGTGCGTCAGGAAAGTGGTATTGTCAATATTGTCCAAGGCCACCTGTGCTTCGCGGGGAATCTCGGGATTCAAGTGAAGGATCTTGGTTGCCGCCTCTTTGAGCGATTCTTCCAGGGCCTTTATCTTTTTGGAACTCTTCGGAAAGTTTTCGTCCAAGTAATCCACCTTTGCCATAAAATAGGGGTCATCGGTGACCTGCTCACGGATTTTGAAGCGCTTTTTGCCTTGGATAATAATCGTCGTATTTCCATCCGGCAGCACGATCATCTTGATGATCTTGGCCAGCGTGCCGACGGAATAAATGTCGTCCCAATTAGGGTCGTCATTGTTGGGGTTGATCTGTGCGCAGACACCAATCAGCTTATCCCCTTTGTGGGCTTTCTTCACGAGTCGGATGGAGCGCTGCCTTCCCACGGTGATCGGGATGACCACTCCAGGAAATAGGACGGTATTGCGAACGGAAAGAATGGGAATCTCCTCTCCGAAGGACTCTTTGCCCTGGTCTTCCTCTTCCTCATCGGTAATCAACTGGATCAAGTCTCCTTCTCCGGAATAGTCGCCGGTCATGAGGTGTTGGAATAGGGAATTTTCGAATTGGTTCATATGGGACAGAATGACAGCCGGACTGTCAGGAAATAGCCAAAATAAAAGAAGAACCTTCAATTTAAGAAGGTTCTTCCTATTGTTTCAAGACAGGTGCCAAAAAGGAATGGAGTCAGAATGGCAGGGAGCTTCCCAAAAAAGGAAGACCCAGCTCTGGCTAGGTCTTCTCTTTTTTATAAACGGCTACTCAAATGTCAATTGAACAGCTTCAGGATATCATTCCCTATCGCAAACACCATCAGCGCGAGCAAGATGACCATCCCGACCTTCTGGGCATTTTCCAGGAATTTGTCCGAAGGGGCTCGGCCAGAAATCATCTCATACAATAGGAACATCACATGTCCTCCGTCCAAAGCGGGAATAGGGAGTAAGTTCATAAAGGCCAAAATCATTGAGATCAAACCGGTGATGCTAAGGAACTTCGTCCAGCTCCACTCGGCTCCGTAAATCTTGGCCATTCCAATTGGTCCGCTCACGTTTTTGGCGGATACTTCCCCGGTAAACATCTTGCCCATGGCCTTGGCGTTGACGATCACCACAGTGAAAGCTCGTGTTGTGCCCTTTTTAAATGCTTCTGCCAATCCATACTCTCTCCTCACGGGTTCTATGAGTGGATTCACTGCAATGCCGATTCGCGCATCATCCGTCACTGGAATACTCAGGGTATCGACTTTTTCTCCCTGTTGTCTGACAACTTGTGCCGATCCATTGACCAGGTCCTTTAGGGAAGTCTGCATCTGGTCAAAATACTGGATTTCTTGCCCGTTGATGGAAAGAATCTTGTCCCCTACCGCAATACCGGCTTTTTCTGCGTTGCTGCCCGGGTCGACTTCCCCAACTTCAAAGGGAAACCGAAGTCCGACAAACTTGGTAAAAGCGTCTTCCGAATTGAAGGTGTTGATGAAGCCTCTTGGAATTTCAACCTTCAGGATCTCCCCGTCTCTGTCCACGGTATAGTATCCGTTTTCACTCAGCAAAGCCGACCCACTGGTCAGGTCCGTGATACTCTGGTAGGGCTCTCCATTGATATCTAGAATCTTGTCGCCGGTCTTTAGCCCAATGGTCTCTCCGTACTCATAGGCCACAATTCCATTTTCAACTACTTGGTCTCGGGAGTAATAGGTTTCCCCGTTGTGGTATACCAAAGCAAAGAAGATCAGAATCCCGGTGATTACATTGACGATAATCCCGCCCAGCATCACGATCAG
Organism: uncultured Limnohabitans sp.; assembly: GCA_964613865.1. Lineage (GTDB taxonomy): Bacteria > Bacteroidota > Bacteroidia > Cytophagales > Cyclobacteriaceae > Algoriphagus. The sequence continues at coordinate 28,620 of CAZTJM010000034.1, forward strand.
ACGCTGCCAGGCCGGCTTTGACCGGAATTCCCAAGGCTGCGGTTCGCCGGCCATTTGTTCGGTATCCACCGATTCGTCTATCATGCCGGAGATCTTCACAAAACCACCCAGCGGGATGGCACCGATGGAATATTCTGTTTCTCCCCACTGGAATCCGGCGATCTTTGGAGGGAACCCGATGGAGAATTTTTCTACTCTCATACCAAACATCTTGGCGGTAAGTAAGTGGCCCAATTCGTGAAGCCCCACTAGGATCGACAATCCCAGGAGCAATTGGCCCACCATAATCAATGTTTCCATTATACTTTCGACTTAATTAATTTTTCGGTTATGTTTCTGGTCTCCCTGTCCGACTCGACGTAGTCTTCCAAGGAGGGATTTGCAATAAAAGCCGCGGTGCCCATCGTCGCTTCAATCAAATCAGACATTTCAAGAAATCCTATCTCATTTTTCAAAAATGCAGCCACGGTGATTTCGTTGGCAGCATTCAGGATACATGGAGCGTTTCCTCCCTGAGCAAGCGCATCGTAGGCAAGCTGCAGGTTACGGAAAGTTTTCAGATCAGGCTGTTCAAAGGTCAACTGGGGATATCTCGTGAAGTCAAATCGTTCAAAATTGCTCTTGAACCGATGGGGATAGCTCAGCGCAAACTGAATGGGGATACGCATGTCGGGCAGCCCGAGTTGTGCTTTGATCGATCCATCCTCAAACTGCACCAAGGAATGGATGATGCTTTGCGGATGGACCACCACTTCAATCTGTTCTTTTTTAAGTCCAAAAAGCCACCTGGCCTCGATGACTTCGAGTCCTTTGTTCATCAGGGAGGCAGAATCGATGGTGATCTTTGCCCCCATATCCCAATTGGGGTGCCGGAGCGCCTGCTCCCGGCTGACGGTTTCGAGAAAAGTCCGGTCTTTGCCGCGAAAAGGCCCCCCAGATGCGGTGAGAATGATTTTCTCAATAGGATTGTGAAACTCGCCCACGAGGCATTGGAAAATCGCGGAGTGCTCTGAATCCACGGGATAAATATTAACGCCATTTTCACGGGCCAGGGCTGTGATGAGCTCTCCAGCCACCACGAGGGTTTCCTTGTTTGCCAGAGCGATCTGCTTGCCTGCCTTTATGGCGTTGACAGTTGGGATCAGTCCGGAATAGCCGACCAATGCGGTCAATACCACGTCGATGGTTTCCATCTCGACCACTTGGGCGATTGCCTTTTGGCCAGCATAGACTTTGATGTCATGTGAAAAGAGCGCGTCTTTTACCTGCTGATAACTGGCCTCGTTGCCGATCACGACGGCGTTGGGCTGAAATTCAATCGCCTGGGCAACCAGCAGATCGCAGTTGTTCTGTGCGGTAAGCACCTCTACAGTAAACTTGTCTGGGTGCTGTCGGATTACCTCCAATGTCTGTGTGCCAATGCTTCCGGTGCTACCGAGGATGGCTACACGTTTTGATTCTGTCATTCAATGGGATTAGCGCCAAAAAAACCATCTTTTCAAAAGGGAGATTTTAGGCTTAGGCTGACAAAATTACCAATTGGAAAGACTTTTCCTTGTACAATCCGTCAGATTTTGGGATTTGGAAAAATTATTGCCGTTTCTACATAGGAAATAAGGCATGTCGAAGGCCATACGCATTAGGATCGCGATGAAGCAGACGGGATTCCAGGTGGTCTTTGAAAAAAATAAACACATCAAATACTTCTTAAAATTTGTAAAGCAAAGCCAAGGTAAACAACTTGTATAAAGCACATTCGATAAACACTCCTATGAAAACTCTGATCAAATCAATAGCAATTCCATTCGCTGCGGGACTGGGAGGAGCGGCACTTTGGACCAATATAGATTCGGAAAGCATTCCTTTGCAGAGCGCTACCCAAGATGGACTTTCAGCGCTCCCAACCCAACTCGCCTCGGACAATTCCCAACTTCCCCTGAGGACTGATCCCCCGCTTTCCTTTGTGGAAGCATCACAAAACAGCACCGAGTCCGTGGTTTTCATCAAAAATTTCAGTGGAACAGATCCGAGCCGATACAGCATGTTTGACTTCTTTTTTGGTACCGGGCCTACCCAGCAGGTGAGTACTGGATCGGGTGTAATCCTCTCCAAAGACGGCTACATCGTCACTAACAACCACGTGATCGAGCGTGCCGAAACCATCGAGGTAGTCCATCAAAAACGAACCTATCCAGCCAAACTAGTGGGAACCGACAAAAACACCGATATCGCGGTACTGAAAATTGAAGCGAGCAATCTCCCGGAGATCAAGAGGGGAAGCAGCAGAGCTTTAAAAATCGGCGAATGGGTACTTGCCGTAGGCAACCCATTTAACCTTACCTCCACGGTCACTGCCGGAATCGTCTCTGCCAAGGAAAGACAAATCAATATCCTGGGCGGAGAATTCCCACTGGAAAGCTTCATCCAGACCGACGCGCCCATCAACCCGGGCAATTCCGGGGGAGCGTTGGTAAACGTCAACGGCGAACTGGTAGGCATCAACACCGCCATTCTTTCCCGCACGGGAACCTATACAGGTTATGGCTTTGCGGTGCCGGTTGACATTGCAGTGAAAGTCGCAAACGACCTCATCAAATATGGAGAGGTACAAAAAGCCATGCCAGGCATGGACGTGGTCGAACTGACGCCAGAACTGGCCGAGGAAATGAAAATCAAAAGTCTGGATGGTGTGATCGTCACGCATGTACTGGGTGAGGGAGCCGCCGCAGAAGCGGGGCTTCTCAAAAACGACGTGATCACCCGAGTAGCGGATTGGAAAATCACAGGAAAGGGAAGTTTCGAAGAAGCGATCTCCTATTATTATCCGGGAGACAAGGTGAATGTGGAGTTCATGCGGGGCGGAAGCCTTCAAAACGCGGAACTGACCCTACAAAACCTTGAGGGAGGAACCGGCGTGATCAAGCGGGAATTCTATAGCTCTGGCTTGCTGGGAGCGAGACTGGAAGCTGTCAACACCATAGAAAGAGACCGGCTGAAGATTCCCTATGGTGTGAAGATCACTTCGCTGACTCGTGGATATCTGAGAGACCTCGGATTCAGGGACGGCTATGTAATCACCCATATCAACCAAATGCCTGCAAAAGATCCAGATGAAGTTGGAAAGTACTTGGAAAAATATAGCGGCCGCCTAAGACTCGAAGGAGTGGGTCCCAATGGCCAGCCATTTTTGCAGAGCTTTAATGTGAGGTAGTATGGCTTATTTACCGCCTTTAAAACAGGAGGAATGTTGGTTTTGAGAAAAAAATTTAACCGCAAAGAGCGCGAAGGAATGGAAGGAGTAAGCTTTGGGCCAATTGGTCCTCTGAACACTTGACTTTCGGTGGCCTTTTTCAGGAACACGAAGAAAAAGCGAAGCTTTTTTCCTTGGCGTCCTCAAAAAGGTTTGCGATAGTTTTCGGATTGAGGTTCTTGGCAG
>CAZTJM010000034.1:32155-34201 GCA_964613865.1 uncultured Limnohabitans sp.
TGACTTTCGGTGGCCTTTTTCAGGAACACGAAGAAAAAGCGAAGCTTTTTTCCTTAGCGTCCTCAAAAAGGTTTGCGATAGTTTTCGGATTGAGGTTCTTGGCAGCCTCTAGGCATTGATCCCTTAAACCATCGTGCCCTTAGCGGCAAAAATTAACCGCAGAAAACGCGAAGGAATGAAGTTTGGTGCCAACTTTTTCTAGGACTAGCCACATACACAAAAAAAGTCCCGGGAGCACTCCCGGGACTTTTGAAAGTCGTGTCAATAAGCTTGCGCTTACTTCACATCCCACCACAGTTTGGTATCCAAGCCATCTTCACCTTGACGTGATACAGCTTCCAGATAGTTGTCTGTATTGATATCACGCTCTGAAGTAGGGTAAGCCTGTCTTACAGGGATTTCCTTGCTGGCATTGAGGGCATCTTTGGCAGGAGCTAGAGCTGGGTAATCCAGTCTTCTCCACTCAGCCCAAGCTTCAAATCCTTGAAGGAAGAGCGCCACCCATTTCTGGTAGCCAATTTTTTCCATTCCGGCAGCTTCAGACCAAGCTACTTCCGGCTGCGCAACAAACGCATTAAATGCAGCCTGGCTGTACACTCCGTACTGTCGGAATGATGCCTCGATCGCCTTCAGGTAATGATCTTCAGCGCTTTCGCTGATCCATCCCTTCAGGGCAGCTTCTGCCAAAGAGAACTCCAACTGTGCTACAGTCACGATGGGGAGTTCAGCGCTCTGCTCACGCATAGCCATACCCAGGTAAGAAACCTCGGCATTGGTGATGGATCCGGCTTCTGCATTGGAGACGCCATAAGGCATCGCCTCTACGGTACCGGTGTTGGCGGCAGGATCTGCGTATACCTCTAGGCGTGGATCGCCCAGCGGCATCATGTAGTCATACATTGTGTCACTGATCGCATAGTCCACACGAGTCAGGTATCTGCCGTACCAAGGATTTTGGTTATTGGCTTCACCCAGGTATGGATACATGAAATTAGTCAGAAGAATGCCTCCAGAGTATGCCTCGGTGAAGTTGGTCTCCGCAGCCTGAGGAGCCACGTCGCTCATTCTAAGTGCAAGGATCATTCTCAGGGAGTTGGCAAATCTTCTCCAGCTTTCCATGTTTCCGTTGAAAAGCAAGTCACCCTCTACCGCTGCCGTAGCAGGATTGATCTGTGCGGCGGCTTCTTTCAGCTCCTTCATCAGGTCGGTATAGATATACTCCTGAGAGTCATAAGCCGGAGAGAAATCAAGTTCACCTTTCAGTGCCTCAGTATAGGGAAGTTCTCCCCATCTGTCGGTCAAGGAAGCGAAGAAATAGGCTTTCAGAATTCTGGCCACGGCAATCTGGTTTTCGTTGCTGCCTGAGCTCAGTACATCTCCTTTAGTCTCTTCGTTGGTATTAAGCTCAATGATCCGCTGTAGGTTCATTAACGGGCCTGAATAGAAACCATTGAAATCGAAATAGACGGTTTGATAACGAGAAGCTTCAGTATACTGCTTTTCGGAAAGCTGCTGTGCGTAAAGCACGCTTGTCGCATCGCCCACTACACTGCTCACAGATCGCTGCGCCCCGGTCAAAAGACCAGAAGTCAAAGGATTGGATGGTCTGTTTGGATCCGTGTTTAGGTCTCCAAACTCGCTACAGGAGGTCAGCAGCATAGAGCCAACCAACGCACCCATTATTAATTTATTTACTTTTTTCATGTTTTGTTTCGATTAGAGGCCCAGCTTGATGTTAAAACCAAATGATCTAACGCCTGGCAACTGTCCAGACTCGAAGTAAGCATAGCCATTTGATCCGACGCCAAATTCTGATGGGTCAAGCCCTTCTACGTTGGAGTGGATCAACCAAAGATTTTTTGCGATCAATGCAATGTTTGCGGGGTGGAAAGGAGTCTTGTTCAAAAGGCTTGCCGGTAGGTTATAGCCCAATCTCAATTCTCTAAACTTCACATAGGAAGCATCATAAATCCATCGCTCGTGCATACCGAATAGGGATGAATAGTAGTCATAAGCATCGACATAGATAGTCGCATCGGTACCGTC
>CAZTJM010000035.1:0-34117 GCA_964613865.1 uncultured Limnohabitans sp.
ATCTTGGCGACAAGCTGATTGCCATCATGCTCGTACAGCACATTGTCCTCGATGACTTCCGTCAAGACCTCCACACCCTCGATGTTACGGATTTCGGCAAGCCAATCTTCCGGAGCCACAAAGCTCTTGCCCTTGGCTGCTTCGACTTTCAGCTCTGCATCGAAGCTGGCAAACAAGCTCCGGATCAAATCCTCAAGTCCATTAAACACCGACATGACCACTACCAATGCAATCGTCCCCACTGCGACTCCCACCATGGAGATGACAGAGAGCACAGTGATGAAATTCCGCTTTTTCTTACTTCGGAAATATCTGCCGGCGATAAAGGAGCTTGTGTTCAAAACCTAGACGGATTAGTCTTCTTCCTCCTCTTCTTCGGGCGCGGGCGGAATGTTGAGATCCGAGATCACCTTATCCATGTGCTGGGCGTAGGTAGCCGAGTCATCTGGGAAAAAGGCTATCTCAGGGATGATTCGCACAGACTTACCGATTCTTTTGGACAGATGGTGGCGGATCTCTCTTTTATGCTCATTGATCAGTTCGTAGGTGGCTTTGGGATCGGTGAGCAAAAAACTCACATATACCTTCGCAAAACCTAAATCAGGGCTCACAGCCACCCGAGTGATGGTAATCATGGATTTTCCGACCAAGTGCTTCGCCTCCTTTTGGAAAATATCCCCAAGCTCTTTTTGAAGCAGCTTGGCATGTTTTTGTTGTCTTTTGCTTTCCATGTGAAGTATTTGTGGTACAAATTTAGCGAAATACTTGGGCATGCTTTAATTTCGAGCCAATCCAACCCAATCCTTCCCTCGCCTTGTTAAGTTTTTTCAAAGTAAACGATCCCTTTCGACTCCTTGGGATAGCAATTTACCTGATTCTGCTCGCGATCTTATTGCTGGGAGTTTTCTCCTTTCCTCTCACCGAACCCAGATTGGTTTGGATGGTTTTGGGCGAACGCTTGAGTGAAGGATACTTCCTCTATCAGGACGTGATCGATGATACGGGCCCCTTGTCCGCTGGCTTTTTCACATTTGTCCACACGGTTTTTGGCAGGAGCGAAACGGCCTATGAGATCATCGGACGAATTCTGGTGTTTTCGCAGATTGTTTACTGGAACTCTGTCTTGATCCGATACCGCGTCTTTGAAGAAAACACCTATCTGCCGGCAATCATCATGGCGGCGCTATTTCACCTTTCTTTTGACATGGTCGGCTTATCCCCGGCCTTGCTGGGAAGTACGTTTTTGGTATTGGCACTAGGCCAACTTTTTTCCCAGACTATGCTTCAAAAGGAAACCAGTGAATCCACCTTGTTGATTGGGATTTACGGGGGTATTGCGACCGGATTTCACCTAAACTTCGGCGTTTTCTTGCCCTACATGATCTTTGCCGGGATTGCGATCAGCGGATTTTCGTTCCGGCAGTTGATTCTGTCCCTAGTTGGATTTTTCCTGCCTATCCTGTTGGTGTTGATTTTTTACTTTTGGAACAATGGCCTCATCGAGACACTGGAGATTTGGCCCCTCATATTTGCGTACGAAAAGTACAACTACCAGTCCTTGCTTGTCTGGTCACTGCTGGGAGCCTTTCCTCTGATCCTTGCTTTAGTGGGTTATTTCTACAGCGCCGTGCTGAGAGGCTCCACTATCAATCAGCAGAAGCAGAGGCAATTGATTCTGGTATGGCTGCTGTTCTCTCTTTTCGAATTCGTGCTCATCAAAAGGCAGGCGACTTTCCAGTTACTGATCTTTATTCCGGGTCTGACCTACCTGATCACCCAGTTTTTTCTAAATACCGGAAAAGGACTAGTGGGCAAAGCCGCTTTTTTGGTTCTCGTCTTCGGTCTTCCCGCCGCAGGGTGGTGGTATTGGCAAGGTCAGGCAGAGTCGAAATCACCTTACTTTGTCAACGGGGCTTTGCCTCTTACTCTCAATCCCAGCGAAACGGTGATGGTGATGTCGAAGGACTCTTCCCCTTATGTTGATAACCCGCTCGGAGGACCTTTCCTCAACTTCAACCTGAGCAAAACCTACCTAGAGTCCGAAAAGACTCTGGAACAAAAGGCCAAAATCTATCAAAACCTCCACACTCAAAAACCCCAAGTAGTGGTCGATCCCGAGGGCGTTTTTAAGAACTTACTGCAAGAACTTCCGGCCCTTAAAAACCTTTATTCAGAGTCGCAACCGGGGGTTTTTAGATTGAAATAGTAGTGTAGACAAGTTGTTTCCCATTCTACCATAAAAAGGCAAAATCGTATCCCAATGATTTGACTACCAGTTAAATAAATACTACTTTCAAGGAAGCAATATATTTTCTCGACACTTAGTCATTTTTTTATGGAAACGGTCACCTACTTGCTCCTGGGATATTCCTTTCCTATTCTGAATCCCACTCAACAAAAACATTTTTTAGTTGCGAGAGGCTTTCGGTGGATGGATAAAATTCAAAATTCGCCATTTTTAACCTAGTCTAGCATGGAACAACATTGTATCATCAGCGAAAAAACACTACTCTCCGAAGGGCTCCAGCACTTTCTTGAAATCCAAAGAAAGGCCGACGTAAATCTGATCGCCCCAGAGCAATTTAAAAACGGGAGAGGGGGCATTATTTCGGATGGGCGTTTTTTATGGATAGACGTGATTCAGGATTTTAGTTCGTTACTTAAACTCATTCAAAAAATCCTGAGAAACCAACCTAAATTTAAAGTATTCGTATTCGGAGAATTTAAGGATTCTCAAAGCATTAAATCGATTTTCAAAGCAGGTGTCTCAGGATATCTTTTATCCAATTGCTGCACCAAGATTTTACATGAGGCCATATATAACGTCTCTATGGGAACCCATTTCGTGGATCCCCAATTGAGGGAGATCTTTATGGACACCCTCCTTCTATCCCACAATTCTCTTTCAGTAAAGAGTCAATTGACCAAAAGGGAAAAGCAAATCCTTCAGTTGATAGTGGATGAGCACACTACCCATGAGATCGCAAACAAGCTTTTCATCAGTTTTTGCACAGTCGAGACGCACCGCCTGCATTTGATCCAAAAGATGGGAGTCCGAAATACCGCAGGCTTGGTCAGGGAGGCTATTTTCAGCAATCTAGTGGTATGACATCCATGAAATCCATGACTTTTTAATATCAAGGTTTTCAAGGATTTTATTTAGTGAAAAAAAAAACAACTTCACATCTGGCCTTTTAACTAAATCTGGAAACCTCATCTATTTTATTAGGTTTTAGCTTTGTTAAGACTGCACTTTTTTTGAGAACTAACTATTGGGGCTCAGGTAAGCAAAGCTCTTGTCAATTTTCATAGAATTCAATCTATTCCATTCAAAAAATCCACATACCCCATTAGAATAATAGCTAGCATACATTCCATTTAATAACTCGTTGCAACTAGATGATTCATAACTTTCTCAAGCTAGTAGTCTCTGAACTAAACGAATATCTTAAATCTATTTCCCAAGGAGATGGTCCCTTTGCTGTAGCTGGTAATATAGGATTAGCGACGGTATTCGGCGGCAACGAGTCCTTTTTAGACAACAAAGTTGTTGTGAGTATAACCAATCTGGCAGAGGAGCCTACGCTAAAAAATAATTTGCAATACCGATACAACAGCCTGGCTTGGGAAAAAGAATTTCCTCCGATTTTCCTAAATGTATATTTCCTTTTTTCAGCCAATTTTAATCCGCCTTCCTCGGTGGCAAGTAGTGACAACAACTACTACTTAGGAATAAACCGACTTTGTCAAGTTATCGAATTTTTTCAGGGAAAACCTTGTCTTTCCGTGTCCAATTCCTCAAACCAAGATAGTCCGACCATAGACTCTAGTAATATTGATTTTCAGAATCTTACAGTAAAAATGGAGATTGTATCTCTAACTTTCGAGCAATGTAATTTTTTATGGAGTTCACTTGGCGGTAAACAGTTGCCGTTTGTTCTGTACAAAGCTCACATTATTCCAATAACACGGCATAATTTGAACGACGGAGGTAGAGTAATTACGGATGTTGAAACCATTTTCAACGATTTTTCGGACTCATCTAAATGAGGCAAAACCTACAATATCGTATTTTGTTTTCAGCCATGGTAGAGCATGACTTCTATCTCTCAGAAGATAAGGAACTGTACCGGGGCGATAGTGAATTAAGGAAGCAAGTTTTAGACTCCCAAAAAAAGGATTACACGATTTCTCAGTTTTTGTCTGTTGTTCCCACGAAGGATTGTGCAAATTATATTCGAAATTCCAATCTCATTTTCAAAACTAACAATAATGGATTTATTGTCGGGGCGCGTGTGCTCCCAGTTAACGGAGATAGAAATTTTACGACAGCGCTGCCGCTCGGTAATGCAGTAAACCTGAGGTTTACCTTGACATCCAGAAGCCCCTTTTTTTTTAATTTTACCAATTTACGGATTGAGAAAGGGAACAAACCAAAGGAAACTTACATCTACTATTTCACCAACAGAAACTCTAATGTTGTTAACCATCCAGGTTTAGATGCCAGACTTTATTTAAGCAAGCCTCTGGGTGGGTATCAAAGAGATCGGGACTACGAGGCTGGGGAACTGATTCTCCAAGATGGAAAATTATTCGAAGCTCTCGAAGACATTCCTGGAGACACCGTGTTCAATTCCGAAAGTTGGAGAGAGATCTATAGAGATCAGGATCCGCATTTTCAGTTTGTCAGTGTGGCGGACCGACTTCTTTTAAGACCGGCGATTTTCCGTCACATCGTACACAACGATCTTGAAAACCACAAAATCCTTAACATTATCCTCTATAGCCGCGACGATGTGGTGGTGGCCAAATTACAGTTTAAGACCTCAGATTCTACGCTTAAAGATTGTCTCATAGATTTAAGTAATTATGATCCTGGAACATATAGGCTTGAGGTTAGAAGAGTCGATAACACTACTATTTCTGAATTTGGGATAATTTTTTATTTAGATGATTTGCTTTTCAGGCAAAAACCCCTCGCCTTGATCGAGTGTTTTTACACACCTAATACCGATCTCGGAGAGTACAGATGGCTTGACGAAAACAACAACCACCGACTAAGAAGTCCGGTTTATCGGTTGCGATGGAAAAGTCGGCCCACCTATTGGCGCTATTACTTCAATGCACCTGTAAACATATTGAGCGAGTCCAACCAAGTAATTCAGCTGCCCGCACCTCATGACAGGATATTACAAACCCGAGAGCCTTTTGCTTTGAGCCAAATCATGCGTAAGGTTGAGATTTCGCTCAATGGCGAAAATGTCCCAAAACCATTGCCCAATCCAAACATCACTAAAATATCTCCAGAAAATGGTCAGGTATTTTCTGAAATTGATATGGGCGGCGGCCTTGGGTAGCTTTAGTCAATAATTAGAGTTCTACCAACAAAAAAAAACACCTCATGCTCAACCTAACATCATTGAAAACACCCGGCGTTTACATAGACGAAGTGGTAAAATTCCCACCCTCGATAGCAGCCGTTGAAACGGCTATTCCGGCCTTCATCGGGTACACGGAAAAGGCACAGAAAGTGACGCCCGGCGACCTGTTGAACAAGCCGACCAAAATCGGCTCCATTGCAGAATATGCAGAGACTTTTGGTGGCGGCGCAAAGCCCACGGTCAGCAACGTGACCTTGGACGACTCCAACAATTTCAAGTCTGCCACATTGGCCAACCAGTTTTTCCTCTACGACAGCCTTCGGTTGTTCTATGCCAATGGCGGTGGGGATTGCTACATCGTTTCGGTGGCGACTTACGACACCGCTGCCTTCTCGGCCAGTGAGTTCACGGATGATGGGAAGGGCATCAAAGCCCTCGAAACCGTGGACGAGCCGACCATCTTGGTTTGCCCTGACAACTCGCTGCTGACCGCTGGCGGTGACTTTTACAATGTTTACCAAGCAGTGCTCAGTCAATGCGCCGAATTGATGGACAGAGTTGGGCTGTTTGACCTAAAGGAAAATGACCCGCTGGGCGCTGATTTCAGGTCGGGAACGGGCATCGGGATAAACAACCTTCGGTACGGGGCGGCCTATACTCCCTGGCTCGTGGTGAACATGCCCAAGAATATCCGCTACCGGGATTTCAGCACCGTCATTTTCAAGGAAACTGTAGCAACGACTTTAACCGCCTTGACCACCGATGTCACCGTTCAGGGGCAAATTGCAACCTTCGAGCAGGTGATGGCGGATGGTGACTTGGTCACGGCTGCCACAACGGCGCTCAAGGGAGGTTCACCAACCCTACGCCAGCGGTTTGACACCTTGGACACAGCCTACAAGGCTGCCAAGACCGCCCCAAATGCCATGGCCGTTGTCAATTTCCTCTTCGATTTTGCCCGCCAATTGGAAACGCTCATCGGGGCTGGCCCAGGCGCTCTTACCAACGCTGGATTTAAGGGTGAAATGGCGACTTTGGTCACTTCCACCTGGAAGGCTATTTTCAACACACTGATAAGCCACGACAAGGAAATGGCGACCAAAATCGGTGCCTATTCCGCACGGTTCAGCCTGTTGCCAGTACCCGCCAATGTAGCTTGGGGCGATATCTTTGGTGCTTCGCAACCAGCCGATTCAGCAGTGATTACCTTGCCAAACACAGACCCCGTGGCGGCCCGGCTCGACCAAATCATTCCCTCCGTCCGTTCCATTTTCGAGAGCATCAACGCCACTTGGCTCGGCAGCGTGGCTGCCGCAATCTCAAATTTGGAAGCTGCCAAACACGAAGGCCTCCTGAAATCTTCTTCCATTTACAAGACCATCATCACGGGCATTCAAAACACCAATACTAGCATGCCTCCGTCGGGTGCCGTGGCGGGGATTTATGCCTTCGTTGACCGCACACGGGGTGTTTGGAAAGCGCCAGCCAATGTCAGTCTCAGTAGCGTCATTGGACCAAAAAACACATTCACTTCTTCGCAATTGGATGCCCTGAACGTAGACGTGAATGCGGGCAAATCCATCAACGCCATCCGCTCGTTCACCGGGAAAGGAACCCTGATTTTCGGTGCCCGCACCCTTGCTGGCAATGACAACGAATGGCGCTACGTCTCCGTCCGTCGCTTTTTCAACATGGTGGAAGAATCCACGAAAAAGGCCACCGAGCAGTTCGTTTTCGAGCCGAACGATGCCAATACTTGGATCAAAGTGCAGGCCATGATCGAGAACTTCCTCAACTCGCTCTGGCGGGTGGGTGCACTGCAGGGTGCCAAGCCTGAGCATGCCTTCTACGTGGCGGTTGGCCTTGGCAAAACAATGACCCCGCTCGACATTCTCGAAGGCCGGATGATCATCGAAATCGGCATGGCAGCCGTTCGCCCGGCCGAGTTCATCATCCTCCGTTTCTCCCACAAAATGGCAGAGTCCTAAAAAGTTGGTGAGGTTCATAAGGGGTGATTTATTTGGTATCAACCTTTATCAATCTCATCAACCCTTATCAACAATCAAAAATTAAAAAAAATCATGGCTGAATATCCGCTTCCCAAGTTTCACTTCCAAATAGATTGGGGTGGAGCAAAACTCAGCTTCACGGAGGTCACTGGCCTTTCGATGGAGCAGGAAATCATCGAATATCGACACAGCGACAGCAAGGCTTATTCCAAAATAAAAATGCCAGGCATGCGCAAATTCGGCAACATCACTATGAAAAGGGGCACTTTTCAAGGTGATTTTGACTACTACGATTGGCTCAGCGAAATCCAAACTGACCGGGCGAACACCCGCCGGGACGTCGTCATCCGATTGCTGAATGAATCGCACGAACCCGTTGCCGCTTGGAAAGCCGAACGCTGTTTTCCCGTTAAGGTGCAGGCAAGTGACTTAAAATCCGACGGCAACGAGGTAGCCATCGAATCCATCGAAGTAGCAATCGAAAGCTTGAGTCTTGTAAGATGACAGGATTGAGGGATTGAATCGCAACATCCCGTCTAATATTTATTCTTCAACCCTTCAATTCTCTTTCATGGAATTCTATTATCCACCTGTCAGTTTCTATTTCCGGGTCGAGTTTGGCATCAGTCAAAATACAAACGATGCCCGGTTCCAGTCGGTCTCCGGCCTGACAGTGGAGTACGACATGGAGACTTTTAAGGAAGGTGGCGAAAACCGTTTTGAGCACAAACTGCCCGTGCGAACCAAGTATAACGACCTTGTATTGAAGCGGGGTTACTTGACCGATTCGGCGGTGGTGGCTTGGTGTTTCCGGGCATTCCGGGATCGGGAATTTGAGCCAACGGACGTCACCGTCAAACTGCTGAACGAAGAAGGCGAACCACTGAAAGCCTGGAAAATAGTGCGGGCATGGCCAAAAAAATGGTCCATCAGCGATTTTAATTCCACGGCAAACGAGGTAGCAGTTGAGACCTTGGAACTGAGCTACCGCTATTTCGAGGAAATTTAACGAGCCCATTTTTCACAACTGAAATCATACAGAAAATGCCGCTGGAAATCAAGGAATTGGTCATCAAAGTAAACGTAAACGAAGGCGCAAGCGGTACTGCTGCGCAGGGTGGTACGAGCGGGCAGTCCGCTTCGCAAAGCGACGACAAAAAGGCCATCATTGCTGAATGTTTGGAGCAGGTGATGGAGGTCTTACAAAAGAAAAAAGAGCGTTGAATCCACAGTTAACCGTTCAAAATTAACCATTCGACATTCATAACTCATGCCCAACGGAGAACTCGAAAAGATGATGATTTTCGCCTACGGCGATTCGGAAGCCCTGGAGAAAGGTGGGAAACAGTTGGATGGTTCGCCCATCAAAGTGCTGATAAATCCCGACTCGTTTACGGTGGACTACAAACTGAAGTTCTCCCAGGACGACCAAGGCCAAGGCACCAGCGGGCGGCAACTGAAGTACGAATACACTGAGCCGGAGGAGATGACCTTCGAGTTCCTTTTCGACAACACGGGCATCATTGACGAGAAGCCGAAGGAGCACATAGCCGACGATATTGCCGCTTTCAAAAAGCTGCTGACGCAGTACAACGGCGATTCGCACGAGCCGCCGCACATCAAATTAGCTTGGGGAAATTCCTTTCTTTTCAAGGGGAGGCTCAAGCAGTTGAGCATCAATTACAAGCTTTTTTCGGCCGATGGGCAGCCGTTACGGGCATTGGCGAAGGCCGTTTTCAAGCAAAGCATCGAAGAGGAAAAACGGGCTGCCGCTGAGAACAATAGTTCTCCGGACCTGACCCACCTCCGGATCGTGAAGGCCAGCGACACCCTTCCCTTGCTCTGTTTCGACATTTACGGTGAGGCCGGGCGCTACCTGCAAGTGGCCGAGGTCAATGGCCTCTCCAATTTCAGGGACCTCAAACCGGGCATCGAAATCTTTTTCCCGCCGATTCGTGAATTGTGAACGGTAACTTGTGAGCAATCTATAATAGATTGTCTTTCTGATATTTAAGAACGTATAAATCTGTTTCGAATTTGCCATTGGAATCCTTGATTTCAAAGTTTGCGCTGATGTATTCATGACTAATGCTACCGATTCACAGTTCAAAATTAAATCTATAAATGCCATCAACCATTCCGACAACCGCTACGCCAGACGTTGTGACGATGAAAATCCTCAGCAACGGCAATGCTTTGCCGGATTCCTATCAGATAGTCGGCGTAGTGGTGAGCGCCGAATTCAATCGAATCCCCACCGCCCGGATTGTGCTGTTGGATGGCGAGGCGGCGCGCCAGGATTTTGCCATCACCGATAGCGAAGACCTCGTTCCGGGTGTGTCTATTGAAATAAAAATAGGCTATCGGGCGCAGGAAGACAGCGTGTTCAAGGGCTTGGTCATCAGCCAAAACCTGAAGGTGCGCCGAAACGGCAGCTACCTCACCGTGGACTGCAGGGACAAGGCTGTGAAGACGACCCTTGACCGGAAATTCAAGTATTTCCGGGAGGTAAAAGACAGCGATGTGATAGAGGAACTTATAGGTGCGCATGGTCTCAATGCTGATGTGGAAGCCACTTCCATTGACCACAAGGAACTCGTGCAATTTGATGCTACCGATTGGGATTTCATCATGACCCGCACCGACGCCAACGGTATGTTTTGCACGGTGAACGATGGTACGGTCAAAATTGCCAAACCCGACCTCGGCCAAAGTCCCGTGCTCAGCTTGGCATTTGGCTCAAACATGTTGGAATTCGATGCGGAAATGGATGCCCGGAATCAATTCAAAGCCGTAAAAGCCACCGCTTGGGATCCCACCAATCAAGAAATCGTCGAATCCGAGGCTAGCGAACCAAGCACCTCCAACAACGGAAACATCTCCGCTTCTGACCTCGCCGAGGCAATGGCGGTCGAAAGTTTCACGCTCAGCCACACAGGCCGTCTCGAAACACCGGAACTGCAAAGCTGGGCCGATGCCAAATTACTCCGCCAGCGTTTGGCAAAAATCTGCGGGCGGGTCACCTGTCAAGGTTTTGCGCGGGTAAAACCCGGTGACATCATTGAGCTGCAAGGCGTCGGTGACCGCTTCAACGGCAAGGTCCTCGTCTCTGCCGTGCGACAGCAGGTAGGCGATGGAAACTGGGAAACCGACATCCAATTTGGTGTAAGACCGGAATGGTTTTCAACTACGTACGATATTCAGCAACCCATCGCTGGAGGTCTCCTCC
The DNA here is from genome assembly GCA_964613865.1 of uncultured Limnohabitans sp. Classification (GTDB taxonomy): domain Bacteria; phylum Bacteroidota; class Bacteroidia; order Cytophagales; family Cyclobacteriaceae; genus Algoriphagus. The sequence goes on from CAZTJM010000035.1 coordinate 10,620, forward strand.
CGCCCATCAGCGGCCTGCAAATCGGCGTCGTCAGCACTCTGGAAGGCGACCCGGACGGGGAAGACCGAATCCAAGTACGCCTGCCCATCATCAGCAAAGACAACGAAGGGACCTGGGCAAGAATCTCCACGCTGGACGCTGGAGATAAACGGGGTACTTTTTTCCGGCCTGAAATCGGGGACGAGGTCATCGTTGGGTTTTTGAACGATGACCCACGCCACCCGGTCGTGCTTGGCATGTGTCACAGCAGCGCCAAACCCTCCCCCGAACCGCCTTCTGATGACAACCACATGAAGGGCTACGTGACGAGAAGTGAAATGAAAATGATTTTTGACGATGACAAAAAAATCGTCTCCATCGAGACGCCGAAAGGTAACAAACTCGCACTGACCGAGGAAGACGGTGGCATCATATTGGAAGATGAAAACGGCAATAAAATCACCCTTGGCAGCGACGGCATTTCCATCGAAAGTGCCAAAGACATCATCCTGAAAGCCGCGGGCGATGTGAAAATGGAAGGCGTGAACATCGAAGCGAAAGCCCAAGCCGACTTCAAAGCCGAGGCCGGCGTCAGCGCCACCGTGAAGGGCAGCGCCACAGCCACATTTGAGGGCGGTGCCCAAGCCGTACTGAAAGGCGGAATCGTTCAAATCAACTAACCTCTAATACGCAATTCCTAAATAATACATCATGTCATCAGCCGCCCGCATCACTGACCTCATCGTAAGCGCCGTCACCCAAGGTACTCCGTTACCGATTTTACCGCCAGGCGCAAGTACCGTGCTCATCGCCGGGATGCCCGCCGCACGAATGGGAGACACCTGCGGGCCGGATGCGATTGTGATGGGTTCCGCGACAGTGATGATTGGCGGAACACCCGCCGCCCGCATTGCCGACCCGACGGCTGGCGGGGGTGTTGTGATGCCACCGGGTGCTGTGACCGTGATAATTGGAGGTTGATTTTGATAAAAAATTGGACGATGAACCAACCGCAACAAACGAACTTTTTGGGACGGGGGTGGAGCTTCCCGCCCAGTTTCGATGCCAACGCTGGCACAGTCAAGATGCTGGAACGGGAGGACGACATCCGCTCCAGCCTCGAAATCCTGTTGACCACGGCCCTCGGCGAGCGAGTCATGCTACCCGGCTATGGCTGTAATCTGGAGGAGCTGCTTTTCGAAAACCTAAACACCACCACCAAAACCATCATTGCCGATAAAATCCAGGCGGCCATCCTCTACCACGAACCACGGATTGATGCAGAAAAAATCTTGCTGAACACCGTGCAGGAACTGGAAGGGGTCGTGCTGATTGAGGTGAATTACCGCGTCCGCAGCACCAATTCCCGCTTCAATTTTGTCTTCCCATTTTACAAAGAAGAAGGCACGGACGTGAACTTGGTCACGACGCTGACCGCATTGACATAGCAAGTTGATAATGGTTTATTAAAGTTGATGAGTGTTCATAGTTGACTACTGCCCTCATCAACCGCTGTCAACCGTTATCAACCGCTGTCAACCGTTATCAACCGCTAGAATGAGCAACTGCGCCGAAATATTGAACCCAAAAAGGATGGACAGGGAGGGCACTAGCCGCACTGAGCGAATGCAGACGGCCCTTCACCCCGACTACGTGAAATTGGTGGAGCACGGCCCGGCGGACTGGATGGTGTTTGCGAAAAGGCTTGCTAGCCATCTCCGGTTTTTCGATTCAAACAATGTGGAGGCAGGCAATTGGGAGGCATTTTTCTCGAAGGACCCCTCCGTATTGCTCGCCATCGCCGCCGTGGATCGGGTTGATTTTTACAAGCAAAATATCCAAACCTACCTCAAATATCTGCTCGACAGCGACAACGAAGCCAACGACGCTGAACTGAAAAAACGCTTTGGTTTTATCTTCAATTCGGTGGGCACCTTGGCCACCGAGTTTGACTTTTTGAACGCCGCTTTGCCGAAAGAAACCGGCCTGAAAAACGTGCTGAACAACCTCATCCGTTCCCAGTTGGCAGAGCCGTTTGAGCGGCTGAAATTGCATTACGATGCGGCGGTCACTGCTGGTTTGATTGCGCTTTTGCCGCTGCCGCAATGGAGCATCCTAGGCAGTGACATCGTTGGTTTTGACCAAACCAATGTCCGGGATTTTGGCGACGACTGGGACAGCGGAACCGACTGGACGGGCTTCGATGCTGCCGCAATTTTGGGCGATCCCACAGGTTCCGTCTTCGAGCGGCTGGACTTCGCAGCAGGCCATAACCTCTTCGCGGACATCCTCGACCAGTTCCTAAAAGTGTACGCCCGCATCGTCTCCGAAGCAAAAACCAGCCTTGAAAAAACGCTCACCGAACTGGGCAGCCACGAGCCCCACTATGCACTTTTTCTGGCCTTCCTTAGGCTGCTGGAATATGCCAGAGATCACTCCAACACGCTGACGTCCCGGCACTTGGATTTCTATTATAAAGAAGTATTACAATTAACAAAACGCCCCGCCGAGCCAAACCAGGCACACTTGATATTTGAATTGGCGAAGCACAAAGAAAGCCAGTTCATCGCTGGTGGTACGGCTTTCAAGGCTGGGAAAGACAGCACTGGCAAGCCCGTGGAATATCGGCTCGCCGAGGATTTCGTCGCCAACCGAGCCGCCGTCACCAGGCTCCAGGCACTGCACCACGCCGACCAGCTTTTTGCTTTTCCCTTCGCAAACTCGAAGGATGGCCGAGGCGAGGAACTTGACAGCCAAGATCAGCAGTGGGATGCTTTCGTCCGCACGGAAAACAATCAGGATTTGGCGATAGTCGGCTTTGCAATCGCCTCTCACTACCTCTACCTTCGGGAAGGGCAAAGGCGAATCCGCCTTCGGTTCAAAGCCAGTACTTTACCCAAAAAAACAATGACGAAGCTGGCGTTCTGCCAAGCCTTCGACTACTTCCTGACAGGTGAAAAAGACTGGATCAAAGCCACTTTGGACACCACAAAGATCGCCGCCGGAAACCTGACGGCCGACATCCAAATCCCGCTACTGCTGGACGGCGGGCAATCCGCCATCGTGCCACTGCTGGCCAAGCCGCACGGTGACCAATTGCCCGAAGGGCTGCCCACTTTGAAAGCTGTTTTGCGGCAAGACGGCGGTGCGTCGGTGAGCTTGAAAAACATGCAGGAAATGGTCATTTCCCCCTCCCAAAGCGGCGTGGACGTGGCGGTTGGCTACGATGATTTCAACAGCAACGACCCTAATGGCGAGGGCCTGAAAGACCTGCAAATCGTGTCGAAATTGGGGACTTTGAAACCCGACAAGCCGTTCCAGCCGTTCGGGCCGCAGCCGGAAAAAGGCGATGCACTCATCATCGGCAGCGATGAGGCAATGCAAAAAGCGGGCACATCGATGCAGTTCCATGTGCGCTGGAAGGGGCTGCCCGATTGGCGGGGAAACCTCGATTACGACTGGGTCAACGAGTTCACGCCGAGGCTCAATTTGCTGGCGCTAAAAAACGGGGTATGGGAATCGGTCAACGCAAATGACAACGATGGCCTGCCCGGCCTTCAGGTTTTCAACGAAGAAATTTTCCCGAAGGCAGCGCATCATTTTCCCCCAAACCGCTTTTCGCTGCTCAACGGACAGGAGGCTGAACCGCATTTCGAACCTAAAGCTTACGGCATAAACAGTCGGAGCGGCTACTTGAAACTGGAATTGCTGGGCGATTTTGGGCACAAACTTTACCAAATGACATTGCCCCGCTACCTGATGCGGGTGGCGCTCCAGCCGGGTACCTTGGTTTCCAATCGGGCGACGCTGCGGGACTTGGTTTACAAAATCGAAAATGGGCGCTACGTCCCCAAAAACGTCTTCTCATTCATCGAAGATTTTGTCGAGCATTTCTCGAAAGCCATGCCGACGCCACCTTACACCCCGGAGCTGGAATCATTGAGTGTGAGCTACCAGGCGTCTGTCAGTTTGGCGGAATCTTCCACGGGTTTTTACCAAATCACTCCATTCGGCTACTGTCAAATTGCGACACCGAAACCCCCCACGCTGCTGCCCTTGAAAGGCTGGCAAACACAGGGCGAACTGTTCATCGGCACAGAGAATTTGCAGCCCCCGCAGAACCTTTCCCTGCTCTTCCAACTGGCCGAGGGCAGCGCCGACCCCACGGTTTTGAAGCCTGAAAAACACTTGACTTGGAGCTATCTCAGCGGCAACGAGTGGAAGGATTTTACCACCGCCGATTTCAGTGACCAGACCGGCCAGCTCACCCGCTCCGGAATCCTCCGTTTTTCTGTTCCGAAAGACGCCACCAACCACGACAGCCGCATTTTGCCTAAGGGCGTACACTGGCTGCGGATGTCGCTGACGGAGAAGCCGGAGGCCATCTGCAAGATCATCAGCATCACGGCGCAGGCTGCCCTCGCCATATTCGAGGATGCGGAGAATGCCCCGGATTTTTTAGCGGCGCAAACCCCGGCTGGCACCATCGCCAAGTTCGTGGTGCCGAATTCGGCAGTGAAAAAACTGACTCAGCCCTACGCAACTTTCGGCGGTCGGCAAGTGGAGGCCGAGGATAATTTTTATATCCGGGTGAGCGAGCGGCTGCGGCACAAGCAGCGGGCAATCACGGTCTGGGATTACGAGCACTTGATTTTGGAGGCATTCCCACAGATTTTTAAGGTGAAGTGCCTGAACCACACCCGCTTCGAACCTGCCGAACCGGGCAAGGAAAAAATCTACAACGAACTGGCGCCAGGCCACGTCACGGTCGTCACGATTCCCGACCTGCTGAATCGTAATGCCATTGACCCGCTGCGGCCCTACACCAACCTCGGCGACCTCGAACTCATCAAGGTTTTTTTGCAAAAACACGTGTCCTGCTTCGTGCAGTTGCACCTCCACAACCCCGTGTACGAGGAGGTGCGGGTGAAATTCCGGGTGAAATTCTTTCCTGGTGTGGACGAAACTTTTTACCGTCAACGTTTGCAAAAAACTATCGTACAGTACCTCGCCCCGTGGGCTTTTGGCGACAGCCGGGACATCCATTTTGGCGGTAAAATCTACAAATCAGCGCTCATTGACCTCGTGGAGGAACAACATTACGTGGACTACGTGACGGAGTTCCAGCTTTTTCATGAAGCCAGCGGCGAGGACCGGGAGGAAGTGCAGGCATCCATTGCACTAGCGGTGCTTACGCCCGCCCCTGCCGAGCAGCAGGACGTGACGGTGATCACTGAAAAGGCGGTGGCGGGAGCGGTGGATACTTGTCGGTGTTGAATTAATTTGAATTTTTTGATAATGAAAATATGGCAGACCAAGTCCTTATAGCAAAGAATCCAAGCTTCCAGCCCAGCGAAGACTACTACTTTCTGCGGCGAAAAGGCATTGAGTTCATCGAGCAGATGGGCAGCCTGAACTGGACGGACTACAACTCCCACGACCCCGGCATCACCATCCTCGAAGCCTTTTGCTACGCTATCACTGACCTTGGTTTCCGTACGGGTTGGGACATCAAAGACCTGCTCGCCTGCCCACCTGACACCCCCTGCGACTCCGATTTGCAGGCCTTCTTTACCGCTCGCAATTTACTGACAAGCAATCCGTTAACCGCAAACGACTACCGACGATTGCTGGTGGATTTGGAACCCATCCACAATGCTTGGCTGGTGTGTCGGAGCTGCGCCTGCGAGACTGGATTGTACGGCGATTGCAAGGAGAGCAAGCTCGTTTACCACCATCCTGCTGGGCAGGACAAAGTGGTGAAAGTGACCCCACGGGGCACCTATGACGTGATGTTGGAACTTGAAAACGACCCCAAGCTCGGCGACCTCAACAACCGCAAAATCCGCCACCAGTTTACCTTGAAAATTGGCAACGAAAACCGCCGCTACAATGTCGTTGCAGAGGTGCGTTTCCCCGATTTGGGTACAGATTTTTGGCGAAAAGTTTTGGTGGAAACAAAGGTCGGTGATGAGTGGCAGGTAGCGCCCCGAAAGGTCAATGCCGTGCTGATGCAGCGGCTCTCGCTCAACACCGAGGGCATTGACGCCACGGATGTTCAGCTCCGCAATTGGCAAACCCTTTTTTATACCACCCTGCGGGTGAAATTGGACAGCGGCCAGTTTGCTTACATCGAAAATGCGACTGTTCGGCTCTTCGGTAAGAGCGCTGTACGGGAGGTTTTTGAAAAAGAATGGCTGGAAGACCAACTGGAAATCGCAACTGAAACGGGTATCGTAGCACTGTTTTTTGAAAAAATGGCCAAGGTGCAAGAAGCGGTTTTGCTCGTGAAAGACCGCCTCCATTCGCACCGAAACCTCGCCGAGGATTTCTGCTGCGTGGGCCGGGTCTGCGTACAGGATGTGGCCGTTTGTGCCGACATTGAGGTGGCGCCCGATGCCGACATTGACAGGGTGCAGTCGCAGGTTTTGTTTGAAATCGAAAACTACTTCAACCCAAGCGTCAAATTTTACAGCCTTCGGGATTTACTGGAGGAAAAAACGCCTGTCGAGGAGATTTTCGAAGGGCCGCAGATGGACCACGGATTTGTGAAAACGGCAGAGCTGGAAGCCGCCCAACTCAAGCGCCAACTGCGCACCTCCGACATCATCAACGCCCTCATGGAAATCGAGGGGGTGGTGGCGGTGAAGGATTTGATGCTCACCCGCTACGACGATTTGGGCAATCAAGTGCCCGGCGTGGCGGACGTGGAACGGGGCAACCCCAACCAACTCAGCGCCCGCTGGACCCTCGAAATCAGCGACCGTTGTCAGCCTCGTTTGTACGTCGAGAACTCCAAGTTTTTGTTCATCAAAAATGGGCTGCCGTTCATCGCACGGGAGGAGGAAGTCCACCACACGCTGCAGCAACTTCGGGGTGAATCGGAACGACTGAAAATCAAGAACAACCCGACGGAAGACCTAGCAGTGCCAAAGGGCAAATTCCGGGACCCGGCGCAGTATTTCCCCGTGCAATATTCCTTCCCGCTCACCTACGGCATCGGTTACGAAGGGCTGCGGACAGGCGCACCATCCGAGCGGCAGGCGCAGGCCAAGCAGTTGAAGGCGTTCCTGTTGTTTTTCGAACAATTGCTGGCCAACCAACTGGCACAGGTGGCCAATTTGAAAAGCCTTTTCTCCCTCGACCCGACGGTAGAGCGCACTTATTTCACGAAAAATTTGAGGAGCGAAAACCTCATTCGAGGCTCTGAGGAACTGATTGACGTGGCGCTGGACGATACCCGTTTGCAGCAACTTGCCGAGTCGGAACCAGAGTACCTCGACCGTCGCAACCGCTTCCTTGACCACCTGCTTTCCCGCTTTGCGGAGGACTTCACAGACTTTGCACTCACGCAATTTTCGCTTGCCGAAGACCGCCAGCAGGCGCAGAGGGGCTTGATTTCGACGAAAATAAATTTTCTGAAAAACTACCCCATAGACAGCCGGAACCGGGCACGGGCGCTGGATTACCGTGCTGCCATTTCACCGCAGAATTATGCCGTGCTGCGCCGCCGGATTGCCCGGCTCTTGGGTTTGGACGAAACGACGGAGGAGCAGATTTTCATCATCGAGCATCTGCTGCTACGGCCCCGATTCCCCGGCGATGCCGTGATGCCCGTTTGTCTCGACCCCACTTGCCAGACCTGCCACGAGGCGGGTCCGTACTCCTTCCAAATGACGGTCGTGATGCCCGGCTGGGCGAGGCTGTCCGACGAGAATTTAAACTGGCGGCGCTACGCTGATCGCACGATCGAGCTGGAGGCTCCGGCGCATATTTTGACCAAAATCTGCTGGGTGGGCGACGAGCGGCTGGAGTTTGACCCCTGCTTGGCGGGACTGAAACCCGTGGTGGAAACGATTTGCCTTCAGGGGATTTCAGCCAGTAATCAAAAACCTACACCTGTCGAAATCGAACTGGCCCTGAAGGTGGTATGGACAGCCTTCAAGGCCAAGTTCGACGAGTGGATGGCGGGCAAAGAGCAGGAGTTTTTCGAGCTGGACGACACGCTGAAAAAACTTAAAACTTTCTTCGAAAACAACGACCCGTTCGCTGACATCAACGACCCGGTCCTCAACAATTGGTCGGCTTTGAGGCCCGAAATCTTGGATGGCATGGCGGCTTATTTTGCAGCTGTGGCAGTGGAAGGATTGCAGTACACCCGCCTCAAAGCTGCTTGGGAGGATTGGCTTTCCATCGCTGCCACCGACTGGTGCGCCGACATGCCGCTGAAGGCCAATTTGGAGCAATTGCTGGTCGGTACGGAGGCTAAAAAAGTCTTTGAGAAACAAAACGGCAGAGCTTTGAAAACCGATGAAAAAACCGCTGCAAAAAACTGCGCCTGCGAACTGCTTGAAACCTTCGGGCAGGCCTACTACGACCGGGTGACTTCGAAATTGGGAACGCGCGACGACCAAAACGAGTGGGATTTAACGGAAGTCGTCAAGGCAATTTTGGACCAGATTTTTATCGAAAACGATTTTGCCTGCAAGGGGCTGCACAAATTGCTGGCGAAGGACAAGCAGGACATTGTGGCACTTTTTACCAAAAATTATCCCGACAAACTGGTGGAAAGTAGCCGGAAGCTGAAGCGTCTGATCGGGCTTTTGAGCAGTGTCAAGAGCATTTATCCGCCCTCCACGCTCCACGATTGCGACGATGGCAACGATGACAATCCAGTGCGGTTGGGCAGCACGGCGTTGGGTGCCAGTTTTTGAGTTCATGGCCACCCAATTAATTGGGTATGCTGCACAAATCTTTCAATCTACGGTCAGTCCAATCAATTGGGCTGCCACACTACAAGAAAAATCAGAACCATGATACCGAAAGAAAATTCATTCCCGGTCTTCGAATCCAATCAGGTGCTGACGAATGCGCACCTCAATCAAATGATGGAATACCTCGACGAGCAGAACCGGCTTAGCCGCACCAACCTGATCGGCGTGGGCGTGGTCTGCGGCTTGGACGTCAATTGGGACGAAGCGAGTTCGACCATCACCGTCACGAAGGGCTGCGGCGTGACGACCGAGGGCTTCCTCGCCAATTTGGGCGTGGCTGGCGATGAAACCGGTAGCTGCACGCCATTTCCCATCGCCGATTTTTCGACGGATCGGTTCAAGGTGTACACCTTGCCGAACAAGCCGGGCTACGCCAAATTCCACAATGGTTGCGACCCAAAGAAGCCAAAGTACGAGCTTTGGCAACTGATACCTGAAGGTGCTGCTGAATACGACACGGCCACCGAACTGGACCCCGATTTTTTGAGGGACAAAGTGGCGCTGCTGCATGTGGAATTGAACAGCGAGCAACTGAAAAACTGCAGCCCAAACTCCTGTGACGACAAGGGTAGCGAGACGGCCATCACGGTTCGGCCACTCTTGATTTCAAGGGAAAATGCGGAGAAACTCATCGTCGAAATGCCAGGACAGGACACGCTGCCTAACCTGCCCGAACGCCTCGGTTTGCCCGACCTGCGCATGCCCCGCCTCAACATACCGAACACGAACATGGTGGACGCCCGCATGATTTTCGATGCCTACCGTGATTTGCTGGTGGGCAGTTCGGTGACGGTTTTTGATAAAATCGGGCAGGCGCTGGCTGAGGCCTACCGGGTTTTTGGACCATTAGTGAAGCCCTTGAGGCCAAATTTTCAGTTCATTGCTAAGCTACAGTCCTTTGAAAACCAGTTCCGAAGCTTGTTTCAGTTCAGCATTTTTGGTAGCTCGAAATTCCCGGTTTACTACGCCCAGTACTACTACGATTTACTCAGCGACCTCATCCATGCCTATGACGAATTCCGTTGGAAAGGGTTGGAATTGATGGCACTTTGCTGTCCGCACGAGCAACTTTTCCCCCGACACCTGCTGCTGGGGGAAGTGTTTTCCGAAAGGGAGGACAATTGGCGGGAAATGCGCAACTACTTCCGCCCCTCGATGGCTATTGCCCATGCGGAAACAACCGCCGAGGAGGTGCGCCACCTGTTCGAACGCATCGTTTTGATGATCGAAAAATTTCGGATCACGACCAGATTGCCGGAGGGAATCCGGGTCACACCGAGCCGTTTTGGAGAGGTGCCGCTTTCCAAAAAATCCATTCCCTGCTACTATTTTGACGAAGAAGGCGAGATGCCGCTGCACGAGCGTTGGAACTACAAAAAGACGAAAAACGGCCGGGCCAGCCAGAACCTTGGCTATTTTTCCTTCGACTACGGCAAGGACGATTTTGTCAAAAACCCGCTTGGCTACGACTTGGAGCCGTACAATTTTTTCCGTATCGAAGGACATATCGGCCGCAATTGGACGGAGGTGCTGAAAACGCTGATGACCGCCATCCGTACCTTCCGACTGCCGTTCGATGTGGTGGTGCTGAACGCCGACAACCTGGCTGTGGAGGACAAGGACAACCCGTGGAAAAACCGCTGCATTGACAATGATTTGGACGTGATTTACCGCATTTGGGTGAATGAGGTGAACTGTCTTTACCAGCAAAAAATCGGTGCGTTGGTACAGCCGAAAGGTCTACGGGGATTGAGCGCTGCAAATTCCGCCATTTTGCTGGGCGCTCGAATGGATGCTGCCGATGCTCCGTCAGCAGACACCAGCCGGGCATCGGTTTCAGGGCCGACGGCAATGTTGGCGAGCAGGCCGGGCGTCACGTTCGCGGCGCAACCAAATTTGGCCTCGTCAGCCGCCTCCAATATTTCGACAGCCAATTTGTCGGCCCAGCCTTCGTTGTTTTCGACAATAGCGGCCAATGTTCCGCAAGAAACTTTGGCTGCGGGTATGCTGACAGTCCAGCCCTCGCTTTTTTCAGCGACCAATTTTACGCTTGCCGCCGCTGCCCTGCCGCCGAGTGCTTCGCCTATTTTCAGCAATATCAACCCGAATACCAGCCTCATCGGCAGCATCCTTCTCACCAATATTGACAGAGTTGAGGTCAACACGCCTGAAAAACTGAAGACCGAAGTGACCAAACAATTGGCCAGCAGTACCGAATTTGCTGGACTTTCGGTGAAGGAGTACAAGGTGGCAGCCGAGCACAAAGTAAGCGTAGTGGCCGACATGCTGGCCGTAACGGAAGAGCTGACCAAGCCTGTCAAGTCGCTGAATTACGCGAAGCTGGAAAAAAAATTTAATCTGCTCGATGTCTCCGTCGGGGACTACATTAACGACCTCGTGGCCTACAACCCGAAGGACCGGGACGCCACGATGACCGAGGCGGAAGTGCTGGCGCTAATCAAGGAATTGCAGGCACTGCAGAGCAGTTGCTTGCGCAAACGGCTGGAAGAACTGAAGGCCGAAATGGCCGCCAAACAAAAAGCGGTGGATGAACTGATCTGGTTCAGCCGCTATGCCACCAACCACCCCGATCTGCAGCACAAGGCGGGCGTCCCCGTCGGTGGTACTTTCGTACTGGTTTTCCGGGAAACACCGAACAGTGTGACCACGGGCGATTCTGTGCTCGGCAACCGTTTTTTGAATGGTTACTCCATTCCAGAGGGCAAGGTGCTGGCCGATTTTTATGTGCCAACTCGGTGTTGCAGCGACTGCCCGCCAGTAAAATTCGTGCTGCCGCCTTCCCGGCCAGTGTTCAACGTGACGTTGGGTTGCCCGAATGCAGACGATATTGTCTTCGCTACGATCGAGGTCACGCACGGCATTGCGCCGTTCGAAATCAAGGTGGATGGCGGCGAATACCTGCTGCTGAACGGCGGAGTGGAACTGAACCCCGGCGAACACACACTCGTGGTCCGGGATTCGGAAGGTGGCGAATCACTGGTTAAAAAAGTGGAAACGGGCCAGCGGATGGTGGCGCGGGAGGCATCATTTGATTGTGACCCGGAACAACAGTTTTTCACATCGAGGCTACGGGTCGAAAATGGCCAGCCTCCTTTCAAAATAAATGATGTGGAAGTGGCGCACGAGGAAGGCGCTGGCAATGACGCGGGCGTCTATTTCATCAAAACAGCCGCCTTGCCGAGCGGCCAGACCAGTACAATCCTAGTTGGTGACAGCCGCGGATGCGATCCAATCAGCTTGGATTTGACGCACGATTGCGCAGCGTCGATCGTGGTCGCCCAGCCGGACGATGCCACGACCGAGGTCGGAACGCCAGTGGTGGTTGACATTCTGGCGAATGACACGGGTCAAAACTTGACCGTCGTTGAGGCAAACCTTCAGAATCCTGCCTTCGGGAACGTCGTCATCAACGTTGCAGGCAGCCTGACCTACACCCCAAGTCCGCAGGCCGTTGGGCAGGAGGTGGTCATTGATTACGGAGTGAAAGATTCTAATGGAAACCTGGCATTTTCAACGGTCAAGGTTCAGGTCAACAAGAAAAACTGCGACCTGCCGGGCGATGGCAAGGCGATGAGCTGCTTGTTCCGTTTCTGGATGCAGCCGCCTTCTCGGGAGGACCGATATGACATCGTGAATATTGAAATTTCGAGATTTACCTGCAACGGTGGTACGAATTTGAGGGATGTGATTCCGCCGTTCCCAACGGATGTGGCCCTGTTCTCCGCCAATAATTTCCATGAGACAATTGGGAAATGGGTAGGTGAATTCAACGAAAAGGTACAAGGGAACTTGCCACAGGAAACGAGGGATTGGTGGAAAATATCCTACGAACCCATTGAAAATTATGCGCTACTTCGGATTGAATACTTCACCGCTTTGGATTTTGTGCTGGAAGTGAAAGGTGACCTGCGACTAGGCAACTCCATGCTGCGGATAAATCCGACCTACTCGATGGCCGGAACGAATGTCAACATCCGGAATATCAGTTTGGACAGCCAAGAATCAAGCTTCCTGCTGCCGCCGTTTGACTGCATCGAAATGGACAAATGCATCGGGCTAAACAATGCGCTGTGTCGAGAAGACACGCCAAAACTGCGCATCCTCACCAAGAGAGGCAGCCGCCAGGGCAACCGGATTTCCATCGAGTTGGAGGCCGTTGACCTTGTCGGAAATGTGACCAGTTGGTTCTGGGACATGGGCCAAGGCATCTCCGACCGACCGCTGGAGCGGCTTACCGTGGCAACTTTCCGGAGGACTGGGGCTGGGAATCTGCACCCGATACAAGTGTTCGGATTTACAGAAAAAGGGTGTTTCGGGCAGGAGTTCATCCAAGTGGACTTGGACGATTTTGTTGGTTGACCCTGACAATTTTTGGTTAAAAAATGCAGACACAAACGCATATCATCCAACGCCAAACCCTAGAAGTGGAGATAAGCAACCTGTCCCAGAGCTGGGCTTGGCAGGAGCGTTTGAGCCGTTTTGCCAGTGGCCCGCTGGCCAGTCGGCTTGCCGAATTGTTTGATAAATCGGTGAGGTCGGACGAGGTGATCCGGCTGGGCCGATTGGAGCTTCGGGCCGATTTGTACCGAATGAATGACTGGGAAGGCGAATTGCTGGCTCAAATAGAGAGCCAGTTGTTGAAGGCAATTCAAAGCGCCGAAAACAAGGCCCGCTACCATGATTCCACCGATAGGCTGGGCAGTTTCATGGCCGCATTTTTTTATTTTTTGGAAAAAGGACGACTGCCCTGGTGGGTAAGTTCCAACGTTTCCGTTGGTTTTGAAAATGAACTGAAAAACTGGCTGAAAACTGCCGGCCAAAAAGCCGAATGGGCGACGAAATTCAGGCAGGCAATTCGGGCGAGCGAAGTCAGGCAGCGGCTGCTTGGCCAGTTTTCGGATGAGACCCTGCGGGACTTGGCCTTGGTTTTTTTGAAAATAAAAGAGTCGGATATTATTGATTTACAGGTATTTGCGAAGCGAATTTTCAAACAAACGGCAGCGAAGCAAAGCGAGCTAAGCAGGGTTTTCTGGGAAGCAATTTTTTCAAAACCTGATGAGAGCATAGTGGCGATTTTAGCGGAAATCGTTTTAAATCGCCTGGCCTTACAACCTGCTTTTTTTGAAAAAACCGCTTTGGAACTGAAAAGTCTGGGAGGCAAGGATGTAGGGCATCTCGCCAGCGAATCGCCTGCCCAGTTTTTGGAATTTGTGATAGAAAACCTGGGACCAAACTCTCTGACAAAAATTGCCGAACCGAAGCACCCGTTCTCTGAAAAAACTACCGAAAACGCTGGCCTGAAAGCTGATTCAGCTTGCTTTATTCGCAATGCTGGCGTGGTCATTCTGCACCCGTTTTTACCAGCTATTTTTGAAAAAATGGGATTTGCGAAGCAAGGAAAAATGAAAAAACCGGAGCGCGCCGTTCACTTGCTGCAATACTTGGCCACGGGCAGGATGGGGGACATGGAACACGAACTGGTGTTGAACAAAGTCCTCTGCGGAGTACCGCTAGATCAGCCGCTGGAACGGCAAATCAATTTGACGAAAAAAGAAAAAACCGAGGCGGACGGCCTGCTCCGAGCAGTCGTCGGGCACTGGTCGGCGCTCGGAAACACCAGTATTGACGGGCTTCGGGGAACCTTCCTCTGTCGGGAAGGCAAGCTCAGCCAAAAGCCCAATGGGAACTGGCTGCTGCAGGTCGAGCAGCAGACAGTTGACCTGCTGCTCAGCAAAATGCCCTGGATTTTTTCGACAATAAAAATGCCGTGGATGCAAGAAATGCTCACGGTTGAGTGGTCCTAATATCGAATCGAATTGTGAAAACCGCTGCTGAAAAATCCACCACGGCGACCCGGTCACAGCAACAGGCTTCGCCTTTTTTTGCCAAATCCCGTACCAACCACGAAGTCGGTACTGCGGGGGCTTTTTTTGCTCCTTCCGTTCAGGCGAAACTGACGGTTGGGAAGCCCGGTGACAAGTACGAGCAGGAGGCGGATTCGATGGCGGAGAAGGTGGTGCAGCGGGCTGCCATGCCGAATGTCCAGGCAAAATGTGCGGCTTGCGACGAAAAGGAAAAGCTTCAAACGAAGCCGTTGGCCGATGGAATTTCCCCGTTTTTGCAGCGCAAAGAAATGGAGGAAACGGAATTGCAGCGCAAGGAGGAAGAAAGCGAGGACGAGGAGGCCGTTCAGACGAAACGGATTCAACGCAAGGAAGACAGCGAGGAAGAAGAAGCCGTGCAGACTAAGCGGATTCAGCGAAAAGAAGGCGAGGAGGAGGAAGCCGTGCAAACCAAGTTGGCTTCGGAGCAATCGTTTTTTTCGCTCATCGCCATCGAAGGGCAGTTGCAGGACTCGAAAGGCCAGGGCAGCCGTTTGGCGGCCAACGTGCAAAGAGAGATGGAGGCGGGGTTTGGGGTGGACATGAGCGAGGTGCGCATCCACACAAACCAGGCCGCCGTGGACATGAACGAAGTTCTTCATGCGCAGGCTTTCACGCACGGCTGGGATGTGTATTTCAACCGCTACAAATTCAATCCGGCCAGCAACGACGGCAAGTTGCTGTTGGCGCACGAGCTGGCGCACACCCTCCAGCAGGCCAACGGCGAATCCTTGCGGCCCGCCGAGACAAGGATGGAGCCTGAAATCCCCGTTGTTCCTGATGAAAATGCTGCGCTGCAAACCGCCAACGAACAGGCAAAAGCCGATGCCGCAGAGCTTGCTGAAAAACAGGCAGCGGAAAATCCCGACCAGCCGACCGCCCATGCGGCGAAGGATAAAAAATCGGCGGCAAAGCCCGTTTTGAAGGAAAATCCGAGCATCCCTCCCTGCAAGCCGCGGAAGTCTGCCGCCGATAAAAAAGCAATAGAAACGGATAAAAAAGCTGCGACAACATCTGCGCCCGCTCCTGCGGCGGACCACGATACCGCCCCAAAACCAGCGCCGCCCGTGGCGAAGCATGAATCGCCGAAATGCCCGGCCAACGACCCTGAATTTGTGAAGGTAAAAAAACAGATCGGCAAGGATGCCAAAAAGCAGCGGGACCACGAAGCGCCCGCAAAAAAGCGGGACGAAATGGTGGATTCGGCAGCGATGACGACCGCCGAACAGAGCGTTCAATCCGGGCAGGAGCAACAGGCAGAAAACCTGGAGAAGGCGGCTGCACCAAAACCTTTCGACCGGCATCAGTTCAAGGAAAAGCTGAAGGAAAAGATTGAGTCGAAAATGCCCAAGACGGAGGATGAGGCCAAGGCTTTTGCAGGCAGCGGAAAATTGGAGCAAGCAAAACAAGAGTTCAAAGGAACCATTTCCGAAGAAAAACAAAAAGTATCGGGGCCGCTGGAGCAGACGGCTGCGCAGACATTGCCCACCGGGAAAAACCTTAAGCCGGACAACGTCGCCGTGCCGGAAGCCAAACCCGCCGACAAGCCAAGTTCCATTCCATCCGGGCTGGCTGCACCAAAACCACGGACGGACGAGGAGATTTCACTGGAACACAAAAGCGTGGAATTGGACGACCAAATGGCCAGCGAAGGGCTGACGGAGAAGCAGTTGGCGGAGTCGGAGGAGCCGAAATTCGAGCAGGCGCTCCAATCGAAAAAGGACGCCCAGCGGGAAATCGCAGCGGCGCCAGACCAGTATCGACAAATCGAGGCGCAAAAACTGGCGCAATCCAAGAAAAAAGCCGACAGCAAGACGGGCAAGGAACTTGGCAACATGTCGGCGGCCAAAACTGGTAAGACGGGAGAAGTTTTTGGGGGGCAAAAAAACAAAGAAACCGAAACGGAAAAGCGGCAGCGGGAAATCAAGGAGAAGATTGACGGCATCTACAACCAGACCGAAATTGACGTCAACAAGATACTGGAGGATTTGAGCATCACGGTGGAAACGACGTTCTCAGAGAAGGTCGAGGCGGCCAACGAAACCTTTAAAAGCAGGGTGCGGTCACGGCTGGACGACCACTACGGCTGGTTCACTTTTGATGATAAAATCGCAGAGTGGGCGGGGCTTTCGGATGGGGTGGCGCATATTTTCAAGGAAGAAAAAGAGCGGTTCATCGGCACAATGGACATTGCGCTTGACGGGATTGCGACCACGGTTGAGACCGAGCTGAACCGGGCGCTGACGAGGATTCAAACAGGTCGGACGGAGCTCGACAATTTCAAAAAAACGCTGAGCGAGGACGAGCTGAAATTTGCTGCAGATATATTCACCGAGGCAGAGGACAAGTTCAAGGAACTGGAATCGAGCGTCAACGAAAGCCAGGAGGAATTGATTGAAACGCTGTCCGATGCCTACGTCGAGAGCGTGAACAAACTGCAGGAGGAATTTGACAAAATCAACGAGGAACTCAGCGCTTCGTGGATTGCAGATGCCTTTAGTTTTATCGGGGAAGTGGCTACAGCCATCAAGAAATTGGGCGAATTGTTGAGTTCCATAGCTTCCCGGATCGGGCAGTACATCAGCCAAATTTTGGATTCGCCCAAGCGTTTTTTCAACAATTTGGTGGATGGCATCACGGGCGGCCTCGACGATTTTAGGGAAAATATTGACACCTACATGGAGCAGGGTTTTTGGATGTGGCTGACTGGCGCAAGCGGTGCCACGAACATCCAAATCCCGAAAGAAATGAACCCCGAAGGGATGTTCAGCCTCGCCACGCAGATACTTGGCCTCACCAAGGATTTCATTCTGGAACGGATCAAGGAAAAACTAAAGATCCCCGTAGACGCTTTTTTGGCGCTGGTGGACAAGGCCGAATCGGTCGGTGCGAAGATTCTGGAACCTGTGAAAATCCTCATCACGCAAGGCATTGGCGCACTGTGGATTTGGGTGAAAAACGAGGTAAGCACCCATTTGACCGAAATTTTCTCGAAGTTGAAAACGGAAATTTTCCAGGCTATCATTAAAAAATTTCTGCTTTGGGTGGCGAGCCTGTTCATCCCGGGGCTTGGGTTCATCAAGCTCATCCAGGCGGCCTACAAGGCGCTGCGCTGGCTGGTGGACAATATTGACCGCATCGTCGAAATCGTGAACACCTTCCTCGATGCAGTCGGCTTGGCGGTGGCGGGCAACGTGTCGGCTATCAAGCAAAAAGTGGTGAAGGCGCTCACCACGGGGGTGGCGATTGCCATTGATTTTTTAGCAAAACTGGTTGGACTTGGCAATTTTGCGGACAAGCTGCAACGGGGCATCGAGATGCTGCGCAAGCCTATCCGCAAGGTGATTGACCTGATTTTGATCAAGGCGAAACCGGTGGTGCGGAAGATCCAGAAATTGATTGCGAAGGGGGTTGCGAAGGTGAAGGGCGGGGTGAAAAAGGTGAAGGAAAAGGGCAAAGCCTTGGCCTTCAAAATTTTCAACTGGTGGAAAGCGAAAAAAGCCTTCAAGGACACGGTAGGCGAATCCCACCAACTCTATTTCAAAGGCAGTGCGAAATCCGCTGAGCTGACGGTTGCCTCCACAAACCCCAAGGCGGTGAAGAAATTTTTGGACGGCATCAAGGACGATCTGCCTGCCGAAAAAATGAAGAGCTGGAAGGAAGCGGACAACCTGAACACCAAGATTCAGGGGCTACAGGTAAAACTGGAGGCAAGCAATGAAAAGGAAAACACGAAGTTGCAGGCTAACCAAACGGAGTTCGAAACACTGAACGGAGAAATGGAAAAATTGGCCACCAAATTGGCCAGTTTGATGAAAGCATCGGACAGCGTAGAGCCGCCGCCACCGATTTTGCCGCCGTTCTCGAACAATGTAAGGGCGACTTCGATCGAGGCGTCGTACCTCACGGCGAGTGCCAGTTTTCCGCCGGGTGAGGATGCAAAACTGAACAGTGGCGCCACCTTGGGCGGCTGGCAAGAGCTGCAGGCTTCGGATGCCCGCACCCGAGACAATTTTGTGAAAATGCACTTGCTGCACCACAAACTCGGTGGCAAGGCATCAGATTCGAACCTGACCCCCGCCAAATCAACCATCAATTCAGAGTTTTACCAAGATTTGGAATCCAGGGCGCTGACGGATTCCGGCTTGATGTCTGGCAGAAAAAAGCCCAGCAATAAAGTAATCTGGTACAAAGTAAAACTTGGTTATCATAGCGGAAAGGCTTACCAGAAAAAGTTTATCAACTCCGTGATCGCAGAATATGGACATCATGACCCAGATAAAAACTGGGCGAAAGGTGCGGCTGTAAAAAAATGGTCTGCCTCGCCCGGGGTACCCGATTTGGATGTGAAGATATTTGCCATCAATGAGGATGGAAAAACTGTTTTGTCTCAAATGAAATATGAAGGCAAAGCTTTTAGTGATGATTTTATCAATTTAATTATTCTGGAAAAGAAATTCCCCTATGAAAAAGCCGAAAAGGAAAAGTATGAATCCAGCAAGAACTTGAAAAAGCGCTTGTTATACCGGATAGAAAATGAGCCTGGCTGGGCATCCATAAAAGTCAAGATGAAAAATGCCACAGAGAAACTCGTGAAAGCAGTTGACGACCCAGACGTGAATATCAAATTATATGGTGCAGACTAAAAAATCGGACACGAAATTGGCATTTGAGGAATTAATGAAAGAGTTGAAAAGCAATCCGGAGATAAAGCTCCGGCCTGCTTCTAAACTGCAGCCACCTTGCCGAGAGAATACATTCCCGATTATTGAGAACAGCATAGGCGTTAAGTTTGAGGAAAATATTAAAGCTTTTTATGGTAAAATGAATGGGGTAAATATCATTTGGGATTATAATAAAAACATCGCCGGAGAGATAAACATTATCCCAATCATGGACGCCATGTTGGAGGAATATGATAAATCTTGGAAGTCGGATATGAAAGCCATTAAATCGCTGGACGACCCCAAATTCCAAGCATTTATTCAAAAACTGTTTTCCTTAGAAATATATGACACCACTGCCGACGGAACCTTGCGAGTGGTCATGGAAATTGACAAAACCACAAAAAAACCGCAATCCCCAAAGCTTTGGCTTTGGCACTTGGCTGGCGAACGGTTTCCATTGACGCTGGATTTTGAAAAATATATCCAAATGCTCTTGAAAACCCGGGGATTTTATGGTTGGCCATATTTTTTTATTGACCTTAAGAAATGTGATTTTGAGGAAGATTATTTCGCCAATTTTTTCGCAGCAAGTTGTGCGGATGCACTCCCGAAAATGAAGGAGTTTTTGGCAATAATGCCGAAGCTCTTCCCCGAAACTGATTTCTCGGAATTTGATAAACTCCAAAAAAAAATCATCGAAAATCATAAAGCCGGTTAAACGCAGAAAATTTATGAAACGAGCCAGGAGCACAATTCAAAAAAGGCAAGTTTGCGGCCACAGCCGAAAGCCGTTTTTCGTGCAAAATAGCAGTGAACATACTTTTTTCAAATCGGCCCCGCCCGCCAACAGGGCAACGGCAGTAGCGCACGGTTCGATTTCCACCAATCAGCCTGAAAAAGAGCCGAATTTATCAGCATCCGGCACTGGGAAACCCACCTCGGTCACGGTCTTCGGAGGCGGCCAAAATGTAACCCTGGAAGGCGAGACCAAAGGCGAATACGACGGCGGCAGTTTTAAAACGAAAAAAATCAAAGCCAAAAAAGCGGTGGGCTGCGAAGGCTGCGAACCGGAAGAATGTTTCAAAATCACGGGTACACTCGCCTCGACTTTCAGTGTAAAAACCACGGTCACCCTGCCTTCAGCCGATGATTATCCCGACCTGACGAAGTGCCAAAAACAGCGGGTCCAATCGGCCATCACCAACAAGCTTTCACCCCACGAACAGGACCACGTCAGGCGTTTCAAAAAATACAATGGTTCCGTCAACACGCCGATCGACATGACGATTTGCCAATCGGAATTTGATGCGAAAGTGCAGGGAATGCACGATGCAGTTGCTAAAGACCGCCAAGATACAGTGCAGGCAGACAGTGACTCCATTGACCCCTTCAACATCCTCGTTGATTTGGATTGCCAAGACAAGCCCGCTGGCAAAAAACAAAAATAACAGCATGAAAAAAAAGGCACCATCAAACGAGGCAAACCTGGCATTGGCCTTCGATTTCTTGCGCCAAATCATTTCCGCCCGGCTAAAACTTCACTACGGGCGGTTGGAAGAAATCAGTGTCGAAAACCCTGCTTTTTACCAGGACGATTCCCCGTTCACCAATTTCCTGCTGGGGCTTGAGCCGAACATGGAGGAATACACGGTCATTTTCCTCGCCCTCACCCCCCACCTCGCCCCCGGCCTCATCGGCAACCTCATCGCCGAGTTCCTCCCCAACGGCGGGGAACTCCCCGAATTTGGTGGCGTGAAGGGTAACAACCAGCGCAGCATCCTGCCCACCGGCGAAACGGCCCAATTCATCCTGGCTGGCGACGACCTAGAAAAACGGCTGGAAGTGCAGCAGCTTTTCAGCACCGACCACTGGTTTCACCAAAAAAACATACTATACCTCGAAACCGTCCCTCACGGCGAGCCGGTCATGAGCGCCCGCATCATCCTCGACCCGGAGGTGGTGGAATTGCTGACGCTGGGCAAAGTGAGCAAACCCAAATTCAGCACCGACTTCCCAGCTGAGCTCATCACTACGGAACTGGAATGGGACGACCTCGTGCTTGCCCCATCAACGCTCAAACAAATCCGGGAAATCGAAAGCTGGGTGCGCCACCAAGCGACTTTTTTTAAAATCTGGGGCATGAACCGTAAGGTAAAACCGGGCTACAGGGTGCTGTTATACGGTCCGCCGGGTACTGGTAAAACGCTGACAGCCGCTCTGTTAGGCAAGTACACCGGGCGGGATGTTTTTAAAATCGACCTGTCGATGGTAGTGTCGAAATACATAGGCGAAACGGAAAAAAACCTCGCCCGCCTCTTCGATAAGGCACAAAATAAAGATTGGATTCTATTCTTCGACGAGGCGGATTCTCTCTTTGGAAAAAGAACCCAAGTACAGAATGCCCATGACCGATATGCCAACCAAGAAGTTTCTTTCCTTTTGCAAAGAGTGGAAAATTACAATGGCTTGGTGATTTTAGCCTCGAATTTCAAAAACAACATTGATGAGGCTTTTTTGCGCAGGTTCCAGGCAACTATTTCTTTTCCTACCCCCAATGCATTTGAGAGATTATTGATTTGGGAGAAATCCATTCCGGGGCAATTGAAAATCTGTGAGAATGTAAGCTTGAAATTTATTGCCGAAAAATTTGAACTAACTGGAGCTGAGATCTCCAACGTCATTCAGAATATGAGTATTAGGGCAATTTCCAACAATGAAATGAATCTTTCCAATGAGACATTTAACGAATGTATCAAGCAGGAATTGCTCAAATCCAACAAAGTTATGTAATTCAGTTCAACACATAAAAAATCAGCATGGATGACCCGATACACAAATATTTTGAGCTATTGTGGCGAATGTTCGAATCTGATATCGAACAACTCAGTCAGCCGTGGATGTACTATTGGCTTTTGATTCCAGCCATCGGATATCTTTTGTTTTTCTTTGTAAAATGGGCAGTGTTGACTACACCCATATGGTTGCCATTTTCGATAATCATGCGTTCACTTAAGGACATTCAAAAGAAATAAATTCAAACCCCAGTTTTCATTAAACGCTCGGTTCAAAGACATTTTTTTAAGTGAGTTCCAATCTACTTTGAATATCCCTTTGCTTGGAAAGGGCTTTTTCCCAATCATTTACCTCACTTCACTTCTGTATTGCTCTTTTATTTAACCCTACTCAAAAGTGCTCACTCCCACACAGAAAAAAACAGCACAGGCCATTATCAATATTTTTGAAACTGGTTCAACGCTAGGCGACTATGGAATGGTCACTTTGATTGAAGGCGATTCCGGACACCTGACCTATGGCCGCTCACAGACTACTTTGGGCTCGGGTAATCTTCATTTGTTGTTGAAACAATATGTGGATAATCCTGGCTCAAGATTTGGGGCTGCTTTGTCTCCCTTTATTTCTCGTTTTGCTGCACGTGATTTTAGCCTTGACAGAGAGCGCCACTTGCATAATGTCATGAGGGCAGCGGCCGATGATCCGGTTATGAGAGAAACTCAGGATCTATTTTTTGACGACAGATACTGGAAACCGGCGTTAAACAGTGCTACACAATTGGGTATTGTCAGTCCATTGGGCGTAGCCGTTGTTTACGATAGTGTGGTACACGGTTCATGGGCTCTCATACGAAATCGAACGAATGAACATTTCCGGAGTATCGCCGAAATTGGGGAACAGCAGTGGATAACGGCATACGTACAATCCCGTCGTCATTGGCTTTCGACCCATTCCCGAGCGGACGTGCGTCCTACCGCTTATAGAATGGATGCCTTCCAACGGCTCATCGAACAGAATCTATGGGGACTCGAATTGCCGTTGATTGTTCGAGGAAGAGAAATCTCCCTTGCTACACTTAGCGGAATTCCAAAAGGTTGCTATGACGGGCCGATCCTGGGAAGCCGCCCACTTGCAATACAGTCTCCAGTATGTCGGGGTCTCGACGTACGACTCTTACAATTAGGACTTTCGAAAAATGGAAGTAACGTAATCGCAGACGGCGTTTTTGGAAATGCATCTGCAAATGCAATCAGAGACTATCAGAAGAATCATGGACTACCGGCAACTGGAATTGCTGATATCTCTTTGATCGCAGAATTGGGGAATAGCTTTGTCTAACAGGCCTGCGGTAAAAAGCCTTAAATTCAGACTCCGCTTACTTC